>JBIKQN010000202.1:0-4135 GCA_044349615.1 Phycisphaerales bacterium | reverse complement strand
GCATCACACTGATTTTCGCGTCATCGGCAACTTGAGGTCACAGTTCCGGTAGATCTGTCTGACCGTGCGATTCAACATATCCATTATCAGCGGATTGATTGTTATTCCAGCATTCGTGCTACTGTCGGGAAGTGCGGCATGGGCATTGTCCTCGGCAACGGAATCGACCCCGGCAACGGAATCGACCCCGGCAACTAAATCGACCACGGCTCCATTCACTTCGGTCGACCGCGCATTGCGAACCCTGAACGCCGTGCCAACCGCGCCATCGCTTGCTGCATGGCATGAACTTCTTGGCAGTGAGCCACATGTTGCAGGTACTGATGGCGACCTTCGTGAGATTGCCAGGATTCAAGCAGCCTTTGTTGGCATGGGTCTCACCACCACTGTTGAAGAGTTCGATGCATTGCTTCCGCAGGCCACCGAGGCGCTTGTGGAGATTGTTGGTGCAACGGATCTTCCGCCATCGGCCGTCATGTCTGGGGGGCGCCGTGGTGTGATTTCGCTTCCCACGGTGGAGCGCAATCTTGCGGAGGATCCAGCCACGGCTCATCCTGGCCTTAGCTTTGGTTGGAATGCGTACAGCGCATCCGGCGATGTAACCGCTGGCATTGTCTATGCCAACTACGGCACCAAAGCAGACTTTGCAAAGTTGAAGGAGTTAGGTGTTGACTGCACAGGCAAAGTAGTGCTTGCTCGTTACGGCGGGAACTTTCGCGGCTACAAGGTGAAGTTCGCGGAAGAAGCCGGTGCAGTCGCTCTGATCATCTACACCGATCCAGCCGACACTGGAGAGATCAAGGGGAAGGTTTGGCCTGCGGGCGGATGGGCAAATGACACGTGTGTGCAGCGAGGCTCCATCCTTGCCTCTGATCAACCAGGTGACCCCACAACTCCATTTGAACCATCAAGCCATGATGCTGTGCGGCGCGACATTGCGTCGATCGGGCTTCCGAAGATTCCCGTTCAGCCAATTGGGTACGCGGCCGCTGCAGAAATCATGCGTCGAATGCAGGGCGCTCCTGTTGCCGCCGATTCTGGTTGGAAGGGCGGCTTGCCATTCGAATACCGTCTGACGGGCGGCGATGCACTTCAAGTGCGGGTAAAGGTTGTGCAGGATCGCGAGATTCGTCGATCAGCAAACGTCATTGGCATGATTCGGGGTGCGGTGCATCCTGAGCAATTGATCATCATTGGATGCCATCACGACGCATGGTGCTTTGGCGCAGCGGATCCCCTAGCTGGAACGATCGTCCTGATGGAATGCGCACGAAGTTTCGCGGAGTCAGTCCGTGCTGGTGAGCGTCCAGCGCGAACGGTGGTATTCGCTGCATGGGGCGCAGAAGAGTTCGGCATCATTGGCAGTACGGAGTGGGTTGAAGGGCACCGCGACCGATTGCTACGCGGTGCGGTTGCCTACGTGAACCTTGATATGGCGGCCATGGGGCCAAACTTTGGCGCATCGTGTTCGCCGAGTTTGCGTGAAGCAGTTCTCGGTGCAACAGTGCGCGTTGCCCAAGCGCGTGGTGCGGCAAACGAAACCGTCTATGACCGGCTCTCTGGTGGTGGTCGCAAAGATCCTCAATTCGGGCAACTTGGTGGAGGTTCAGACCATGTGGCGTTCAACTGCCACATTGGTGTAGCGAGTGCATCGTTTGGGAGTGGTGGTTCTGAAGGCAATAGTTACCACTCCAATTACGACACCATTGCCTGGTATCGATCAGTGGTTGGTGAGGATTACGCTCCGGCACTCATGGTGACACGGATGACCAACGCGATTGCCGCCATCTTGGCGGATTCGCCGGTTGTCCCGTTGAGTGCGGCCCGTCACGGGGTTGACGGCCAGCGATTCCTGCGAGCCTTGAAGGAACGCGCGAGTGCTCCGGAAATCGCCCTTGCCATCGATCAACTGATTGAGCGCGCTGGTCGGTCAGCAGAATCGGGCGCACAACTTGATGCCGCCCTTGCTTCTGCGCATCCTTGGATTGGATCAGCGGCGGTCAATCGCTCGCAATCCGCTCGTGATGCGTGCGCAGCAATTGATCGCGCGCTCATTTCGCTTGACCGTGCTTGGCTCGACGATGGTGGTCTTGAAGGACGCCCTTGGTTTCGAAGCATGCTTGTGGCGAGTGACAAAGACAGTGGATATGCCGCAACCATGCTTCCCCTTTTGGCTGAAGCGGTGGAAGCAGGCGATGCTCAACGCGTGCGGGCTGCCGTGGTTCGTTACCAAGCTGTCTTTGATCGGATTGACAGGGGGATTGAACAAGCCCGAACGGCTATGCAGGCAGTGTCCAGTGGCGATGGACCGCCAGCGCCACTCGGGACTCGTTAAGTCCGAGAACTGTTTCTTGGACAAACTCTCGTGAAGGTTCTGAGCAACTATTCCTGATATGCCGAGCACCGTGGGTCGATTTGCCTTGCGGCAGGTGATTCCGGGAACATCCTTGAGCGCGAGCGATCCACAGATGCCTGACGCGCGTATTGTTCGGACCGTGACCGTTTGAATTTCCGCAGACTGGGAAATGCCATGAAAGTTACAAGATCCATGAAATCGATATACGCCCTCGCATGTGCTGTTGTTGCCTCCACTCTCAGCGCCCCCTGCCTCGCGCAGACCGCCATCGACACCAAGCGCATCATCAGTACTGGGTTGGTGTATCCAACCTGCATTACTCATGCTCCGGGTGACAGCACGCGCCTCTTTGTGCTTGAGAAGGCCGGTCGTATTCGGATCATTAACCTGGCCACCAATACGCTTGTGGCTACCTCGTTCCTTGATATTGATCCTCTGGTCGCTGGCGGAGCATCAACGAGCGATGAGCAGGGACTTCTAGGTTTAGCGTTCGACCCCAACTATGCCACCAACGGGCAGTTCTACGTCTACTACACCGGTACTGGCACAAACAACCTCGCCCGCTACACCGTCTCAGCCAATCCGAACGTTGCCAACACAACAGGCGTTGTGATGATGACTTGGTCTGATCCGTTCAGCAACCATAACGGCGGATGGATTGCATTTGGTCCAGATGACAATCTCTACATGGGTGTTGGTGACGGTGGCAGTGCGAACGACCCGGGTAACCGCGCTCAGAACCTGAGCGATCGGCTTGGCAAGCTTCACCGAATCAAACCCTCGGTGGGTGGGGCTGCCCCGTACTACACGGTTCCGTCCGACAATCCATTCGTAGGTGGTGCAACCACCGCTGATGACACAGTGTGGACATACGGCATGCGCAATCCATGGCGATGCAGTTTTGACCGACAGACTGGTGATCTTTGGATAGCTGACGTGGGCCAGAATGCGCAAGAGGAAGTTAATTTCCAAGCTGCGGGTACGGGGGCCGGGCGCAACTATGGTTGGCGCTGCACCGAAGGCACCGCAAATACTGGTCTCACGGGCTGCACATTCGGCAGCGCATCACTGACAGCCCCGATTCACACCTACAACCATGTGTCGGGCACCACGGGCGGCTACTCCATCACTGGTGGAGTTGTTTATCGCGGCTGCCGCATTCCGGATCTACAGGGAACGTATTTCTTTGCCGATTATGTCACTGCCAACATCTGGTCATTCCGATACTCAGGTGGCGTAAAGACTGAGTTCCAGAATCGCAATGCAGCACTCAGCACATCAGCCGAAGGCGGCGTTGTGAATCAGATAGCGACCTTTGGTGAAGATGAAAACGGCGAGATCTACATTGCCGATCACGGTGGACAGATCTATAAGATTATTCCAGCGAGCGGTGATGGGGTTTGTATTCCGCCACTCGTAGGCGATCTTGATCTGAACGGCGTGGTCAACGGTGCGGATCTTGGAATCTTGCTCGGAGCATGGGGTACCAGCACCTACGACTTGGATGGAGATGGATTGACATCCGGGTCAGATCTTGGCTTGCTGCTTTCCAATTGGTCGATTTGATCGATAATGCTCGTCACGGACCCGTCAGCGTGGGTCTCGCAGGCTAGTGATCTCTAAAGAATGAAATATCGCGCCGCGCGTCAATTGACGCGCGGCGCGTTACTTAGGTTTATCGCTGCAGTACCGGATCAACTTGAGCGTTGTGCTTTCGCTGTTGGAATTTCCAACCCACGCACGGGCACGACTGCGCGGAACAATCTTCGTAGACTTATT
>JBIKQN010000226.1:0-3884 GCA_044349615.1 Phycisphaerales bacterium | reverse complement strand
GATGGCAATCCCCGCCTCCCCAAGCGCCCGGAACATCCGGCTAGCCACCCCAGAGTGACTCTTCATGCCCGTACCAACGGCGCTGATCTTGGCGAGCCCAACCTCCACATCCAGGTCCCCCCGACCGAGCTGCCCGATCAATGCCTGGCAGATGGACTTCACATCGGCGATGTCGCCATGCTCAACCGTAAAGGCAATGGTTGTCGTGTCACCGAACTCGGTCTGGACGATGTCGTCCACACTGATGTTCGCTGCGGAGATCGGCTCAAAGATCTGCGCCTGAATGCCCGGAGTCCGTGGCAGCGCCTTCAAGCTGATGCGCCCAAGGTCCTGCTTCAGCGCACATCCAACAACAACAATGTCTTCCATGATCTGCTCCTCAGGCACGATGAGCGTGCCCGTATCCGGCTTCTGGCTGTGACGAACATGAATCGGAACGCTGAACTTCTCACCAAACAGTACGGCGCGTGGATGCATGACTGCAGCACCCATTGATGCAAGTTCCAGCATCTCTTCATAACTGATGTATCGCAACTTGCTGGCATTGGTTACGACGCGCGGATCGGCGGTATAGACACCATCCACATCAGTGAATATCTCACAAACGCCGCCGTCTGCCGCAACATCAAGTGCAGCGGCAAGCGCAACCGCAGTGGTATCGCTGCCACCGCGACCAAGTGTCGTGATGTCACCACTTGGTGAAATCCCTTGGAATCCACAGACAACAGGAACTGCTCCAGAATCAAGAATTCGCTCAAGCTGCCTGCGATCGATTTGGGAAATACGTGCCTTGCGATGTGCAGCATCGGTATCAATGCCTGCCTGCGCACCAGTCATGCTGACAGCATCGCAACCGAGCGTATGGAGTGCCATCGCCATCAGCGCCACGGAGATCTGCTCACCAGTAGCCATCAGCATGTCCATCTCACGAGGACTTGGCGCACCAGAGATCTGCTCTGCAAGACCAATCAGTTGGTCAGTGGTATGGCCCATAGCGCTCACCACCACCACCACGCGGTTGCCGGCTCGGCGCGCTTCAACAATGCGTGCAGCACAGCGCATGATCCGTTCTGGATCTGCAACGCTCGTTCCGCCGAACTTTTGGACAATCGTTGGCATCCTGCCTGCACTCATTCCTTGAAGCGATGGCTCACTAACCGCGCGAACGGCTGCTTGGTTTCGAGTTTAACAGAACATGTTTGCAAACGGACGTTGCGGCTGCACTTCGGCCATCAGTGACCGCGATACGCCACCATTCCAAGAGTTGCTCGCGCGCGGCGCCTTGCGGAACACCGTACGCGTCACACATGTGAGACGCAAACACATCGCGTGCTGCGTCCGTTCCTAAGCGCTGCCATGCAGCCAATGCGAGTGCGCCATCGGCCCATGCAGCAGCATTGCCTGGCGCAGGAAGCGCGCGCAACTGCGAAGCCGACACCCGAATCGCCCGGGAAGACATTCCCGCACCCGCATGGCGCCACCAGGCTTCAGCAGCCGTCGGTGGAGCCAACAATGCTGCGGCGACCTTCCATAGATCGGCGGCACGCTTGGGCGTGACCGTGATGGCGGGCGTTGACGGCATGGCGATGCCTTTCGAGTCCACCCATGCCTCTATGGCGCGGGTCTGTGTTGCCACCAAGATCTTGGCACCCTGCCGAGCCTGAATCCACGGCCCGAGGACCGCATCGCTCTTCAGTTCACTGGTTCGAATGATCGGACCTGCAAAGACCTGCCCATGGATTCGCACTGGTCGAATGCCCCAATCAAGCCTTGCTGCACCAATGGCACCCACGGTCACCAGTGCCGGTGCTTGCCGCGTGGGCGCGGCGCCGCCGGAAGCATGAACATGCCCACGCAGCCCGTAGTAATGCTGCCTGAAGTCAGCGGTTGATCGCATCCAGTCATCAAGTGTTCCAGTGGTGCAAGAAGTAAGAGGATCGGGAATCCCGCGTACTGCAGCAAGCGTGGCTCCCCATGCACCGCCAACGGATCGACTCCGTATCATCGACTGCAACCGTCCATCTGCGTCAGTGACTCGCAATACTGCGGTCTGCCGGTGTGTCAAGAGTGGAATGCACGTACGGACCGCCGCACCGAATGCGTTGTCGGGCAGCATGATCACTGCCGCAAGCGTCATGCGTCGTTCGCATTCCACCCGAATCGGAAGTGCATCGGCAGCAGAAAGCGTGGAGATCGGTTGTAACAAGGCCACCGTACCGCGTGGCGCAAGTTCCGTAGCAAGAAGTAGGAAGGCCGACGCGGTGTCTGCATACCGAGCAACATGACCACCGAATCGCTCGCGCAGTGCGGCTTGCTCTGCGCGCGAGCGCGCAGACTCCTTGCCGAGTTGCCCTAGAAATGGCGGGTTTCCAGCAACCAGCGAATAGGTGCAGCCATCCCATGCACCAGCAACCAGAGCATCTCCGCATCGAATAGACGATCGCCACGCAGCCGACGTACCTCCAACGCGCAACCGCAGTCGCACGCGCGATACGGCTGTTGCAAATGGATCAAGATCCATTCCCTGTAACGCTGTTGAAATCCGTGCGCCCGTCCATCCCAGGGCCTTCAATCGATCGGCGATGGCCACAAGGAAGTTCCCGGTGCCACACGCCGGATCACAGGCGCTAAATGTTGGCGTTGGTCGCCGCGGCATCGCAGCATCAAGCACACGCGTTACTGCCTCAATCGGCGTGTACCACGTACCCGCGCGACGAGCAGCACCAGCTGATTCCGCAGCACGCTTCACTTCTTCATAGCCAGCAGCAATATCTTCGATCCAGGCTGCCTGCAATTCACGCGGAATGACAGCGCACGCCTCCTCGACGGCATCTGTCAGGAGCTCCGCGTGGCGTGCATCCATGGGTTGGCAGTATGCCGCAAATATGCAGCGAGTGCCCAGTCAGTGGTTGATATCAATCGCCCGACAAGGCTGCTTCACGATCGCGTGCAGTGCGCTCATTGCGGCGGCGCTCGGCCTCGCGGAGGATGCGCTTGCGCATGCGAACCGCGATTGGAGTGATCTCCACCAGTTCATCTTCTGCGATGTACTCAAGCGCCATTTCCAGGCTCATTGAGCGTGCAGACTTCAGAACCAGCGTGGCTTCCTTGTTAGCTTCGCGCACGTTGGAGAACGGCTTCATGCGCACTGCATTGACAACCAAATCGTTGTCACGGGCATTCTCGCCAACCAACATGCCTTCGTACACCGGATCGCCAGGGCTCACAAACATCGTTCCGCGCTCGCAGAGTTGCAAGAGCGCAAAGGTGGTCGCTGGACCTGAATCATTGCCAACCATGACGCCGCACAGGCGCTTACGCACCGCGCTAGTCACAGGTCGGTAGCCAAGGAAGGAGTGATGCATGACTGCCTCACCAGCCGTGGCATTCAAGAGGCGTGTTCGGAATCCGATCAAGCCACGCGCAGGAATATCTGCATCGATGTGCATGCGAAGACCACGCTGATCAACCTTCAGGATTTCGCCGCCGCGTTGGCCCAAGAGTTCCAAGGCCGAACCCATACTGGCAGTGTCCGTATCCAAACTGACACGCTCATAGGGCTCATGGCGCACGCCATCAATTTCGCGCTCAATGACTTCTGGCTTACCAACAGTCAGTTCAAATCCTTCGCGTCGCATGTTCTCGAGCAGAACGCCCAAGTGCAGCAATCCACGACCCGAGACGCGGAACTCGTCCGAGCCATCGCCAGGGGAAACACGCAAGGCAACATTACCGCGTAGTTCGCGCTCAAGACGCTCGGCAATCTGCCGGCTGGTCACAAACTTGCCTTCCTTGCCGACCATTGGGCCGTCATTGATTCGGAAGACCATGTGCAGCGTTGGCTCGTCCACCTTCACGCGCGGCATTGGCATCTGGTTCTCAGG
>JBIKQN010000026.1:0-9340 GCA_044349615.1 Phycisphaerales bacterium | reverse complement strand
CGATGTCGGGAATACCTTCAATGGCGCAGAGATCTCCGGCTCGAATTTCAGAAACCTCGCGGCGTCCAAGCCCTTCGAAGCGATTCACCTTCATGACCTTGGCCTTCTTCACGGTGCCGTCAGACTTACTGACAGCCACCTGCTGGCCGGCCTTCAAGATGCCGTTGTAGACGCGACCAATAGCAATTCGCCCAACATATTCGCTGTAGACGAGGCTGGTGACGAGCGCCTGCAGAGGCGCATCAACATTTTCAGCCGGTGCCGGCACATGCTCAGCGATCATTCGGAACATGTCATGCACGCCCTTGTCGCGCACATTGATGTCGCGGTTTGCCCATCCTGCGCGCCCGGACGCGTAGATGACTGGGAAGTCAAGCGCAACATCATCGGCGCCCAGATCCACCAAGAGATCAAACACTTCATCAATGACTGCGGATGGTCGACCATCGGGGCGATCAACCTTGTTCACTACAACGATTGGTCGAAGACCCAGTTCCAAAGCCTTGCCAAGAACGAACCGCGTTTGCGGCATCGGGCCTTCCACTGCATCCACCAGAAGTAGGCAGCCGTCTGCCATGCGCAAGACGCGCTCCACCTCGCCACCGAAGTCGGCGTGGCCTGGGGTGTCCAGAATATTGATGCGGAACTCTTGTCCTTCAAGGTCGCCAGTGCCGGCGCCGAAGACATAGTTCACGGCGCAGTTCTTCGCCAGGATGGTGATCCCGCGCTCACGCTCAAGCGGATTGGAATCCATGACGCATTCCTGGTCCGGAGCTCCTACCTTGAAGGTGCCAGCCTGCTTGAGGAGTGCATCCACAAGCGTGGTCTTACCGTGGTCAACGTGAGCGATAATGGCGACATTGCGAAGCGGCATGCGGGGGGTCCGTTGGTGAGTGCGAAGCCACATCCGTGGGCTGCGCGAGGAGCCCCGTAGTGTACCGGATCAATGCACTCTCCCCAAGCACAAAGTCAATATCGCAGGCGGTACAGCGAATGGGACTGTGTTTATCTGGCTAAGACGCTGCCAAATCCTGCTACTGCAACGCGTGCGAAATGCAATAGCGCGCTTATTTACAGGCAATTCGCTGTCACTACCGCATCCAAATGGGGTCCATGCCGAGCGTCCATCCCCCGCCCGTCACGTATCAAGGCCGTACATCACAGGCACCTTTGCATGCAGATGCCGCATGAACGGCTCAGCGCTCAAGGGCGCGCCCGTGACATGCTCACACAAGGCTGCACTCAGATAGCGGCGGCCATGGCGGTGAATGTTCGTATTTAGCCACGTGAGCAGTGGTCGAAACTCGCCGCGTGCAAAGCCATCATCAAGCCCAGGGATGACTTCACGAGCACGCTCAAAGAACTGTGCTGCATACAAGGTGCCAAGGGTATAAGTTGGGAAGTAGCCAATCATGCCGCCAGACCAGTGAACATCCTGCAGGCATCCGCGGCGATCATCTGGAACGGTCAGCCCAAGATAATCCTTGTACAGACGGTTCCACTCTGCTGGCAGATCCTTGACATCAAGATCACGGGAAATCATGGCACGCTCCAGTTCAAAGCGAATCATGACATGCATGTTGTAGGTGGTTTCGTCCGCATCAACGCGAATGAAGCCAGGCTGCACCACGTTGGCCGCTTGATAGATCTGCTCTGCAGAGAATCCATCGACTGCCTTGCCGAAATACTCCGGCATCTGCTTCTTTGCCCATGTGCAGAATTGTTGGCTGCGCCCCACTTGATTCTCCCAGAGGCGGCTCTGACTTTCATGGATCGAAAGACTGACGGCCTCGCACATGGGGGTAGAGATCCAATCTTGATCAAGCCCCTGCTCATACATTCCGTGTCCAGTCTCATGCATGGTGCTTCCAAGACCGTCAAGCATGGTGTCAGCGGAGTAACGGCTCGTCATGCGCACGTCGCTGCCATGGCTACCCCCGCAGAATGGATGCGTACTGCGATCAAGCCGGCCGCGGTCAAAGTCGAATCCAATGGAACCGCTGACAAACCGCGCAAAGCGTTCCTGGGCGTCAATGTCCATCGGGTGCTTGTTGAATGAGTTGTCCGGGCGGCGTGGAGCATCCTTCACCGCATCAATAAGCGGTTGCAGTCGCTGCCGGAGCGGCGTGAACACACCTTCCACATACTTTGCAGTGCATCCAGGCTCAAAGCCATCGGCGAGTGCATCCCAACGCTCACCAGTGGCTTGATTCCATCCAAAGCAATCGGCCTTCTGTCTATTCAGATGAACGATCTTCTCAAGCCACGGACGAAACCGAGCGAAGTCGCTAGCTTTGCGGGCCTGCGCCCACTCGTGTTGCGCAACGCTAGAAACGGAAGCAAGTTCCTCAACGAGCGCAGCCGGAAGCTTGGTCGCACGCTCCCAGTCACGGCGGAACTCCCGGATATTTACGCGGTCAGGGTGCGTCTCTGGAAGCGATGCCGTTGCATCAGCGGCAGCGTCAAGCAGTTCGCCCAAGCGCTGATCAGTGGCCATTCCATGCTCAAGGCGTGCTAACTGCGCAAACTGTCGAGCGCGGTGCGCCAGGCCACCGTTTGGCATCATGGTTTCCTGATCCCATCCAAGAATTGCTGCGGTGCTCCCCAAGAGTCGCGCTTCACGTGCAAGTTCAGTAGCAGCAATGACAGCGGGATGGGAGGCAGTGCTTGGTGCAGCTTTCGGGCTCGTGGTGCTCATTCCTGCATCATAGAACCATCAACAGTGGTCGACCGTGGGCTGCATGGCACATGTGGTTCCAATTCCTAAACGCGCGATGCGCGTCCCGTTTGGAACGCGCATCGCGGAGTAGGTTTCGGATTGGCTTCTGCGTGGCTCTTCGACTTGACCACGCAGACGAGTGAATAAGCCCCTGATTCAGCTCTTAGGAGCTGCAGGCGCCGACTGCGGTGGCGCAGTGGAGGTGCTTGCAGGAACGATCGGCTCAAGGTACTTCACCACATCGTCACGTCGCGCATCAACACGATTACGCGCATGGTCAATGGCGCCCCAGCCACGGGAATCCTTGACTCCCTTGTCAGCGCCGGCATCGACAAGCATCTTGATCTTGTCCACATCGCCGTAGGCGCAAGCCACCAAGAATGGTGTCATTCCCAGTGAGTTTCGAACTCCAATGTCTGGATTCGCTGCCAAGATGATCTTGACAGTCTCTGTCTTACCGGTGCGAAGTGCACGCATCAGTGCAGACTCGCCGGTCAAGCGATCAATAGCCTTCGCATCTGCGCCCTTTGCAAGGAGCAGAGTCACGGTCTCTGGCTTGCCAACACCAGCTGCCCACATGAGTGGTGTCATGCCGTTGACGTCTTGAATGTTGGGATTGGCATTTGCATTGAGAAGGATGAGAACCGTCTCAGTTGTACCCAGACCTGATGCCCATAGAAGCGGAGATCCTTGCACCTGATCGCGTGCATTGACATCGCCGCCTACTGCTAGCAGCGCCTTCAGGACATCGGTCTTGCCACGCTCGGCTGCCACGGTCACTGGCGTCTTGCCAGTACGGTCCTGTGCATTTGGGTTGGCCTTTGCATCAAGAAGCATCTTGACGATTTCCATGTTGCCGCTCTCGCAGGCAAAGTGCAAGGCTGTGCGCTGGGACATGCGCTCTGGAGCCTCTGTTCCGCCGCCAGCAGCAAGCGCTGCCTTCATCGCAACGGGATCAGCTGATCGTGCAGCAAGCACAATGGCCGGGGCTGCTTCACTTGGCTTGGTAGCAGGCGGAGGATTCATCCCAGGCTTGAGGGCGCGCTTGACCAGCAGTGCCAGTTGCGGAGCCTTCGGGGAGTCTGTCATCACCGAGATCTTGACCGAACTGCCACTTGCTTCCCACTTCTTCCAGTCAATTGCAAGCTCGTGCGAGAGAGCCGAGTCTGTAGGGATGCTGACAACGACATCTGGAAGAACGCTTGTAATCTTGAACGGCACGTTCTCAACACTTGCGAACTTCACGGTGGTTGGAGGGGCATCGGGTGAAGTTGGACCATCAATCATGTCCTGAGAGATGGTGATGTACGCCTTGACATCGCCCTTCACCGTCAGCATCTGTGGTGCGTGACCTTCGATCTGGAAGGTGACCATCTTGGTCAACTGAATGCCAGCCTTGGTTCCGGGCTTCAGGGTGATGTCAATCTCAGTAGATGCACCTGGTGCAATTTCTCCCGGGGGAGCCGTGGTCGTTGTGCAGCCGCAACCAGGAACAATCTTGGAGATCTTCACTGGCTTGTCCAAGATGTTGACGATTTTGATCTTTCCAGTCTTTGCTACATCAGCAGCCATTTCGCCAAGGTTCAAGACCTCAGGCTCAAACTTGATTGCCTGACGCACATCAACCGGGCCAGCAATCGGTGGCGCCACTGCTACAGGGGCCTGACTCGGTGCTGGGTTGACTGCACCTGGCGACAGGTGGTCAGCTGCATCAAAGTACTCAACTGCATTTGGCGGCGCAGTTGGAGCGCTCTGCTTGGTGTTGGTGGCTGTTGGTCCGGATTGAGTAGGCGCCACTGGCGTTGGAGCCGCAGGCTGCTGAGCAGCGAGGAGCGCGACAAACGGCAGAATGGCGATGCGGGCGGTGGTGGTGCGCAACTTGGAAGTGTTAGCCATGTGGCAGATTGCCTCAGTCAGGGGTGGGGGGTCTGGCAGTGCAATCTGCTGGACCCTTAGTTGAACGCGCCAAGCGCCCAACTAATTCCTGTCGAACCGTTGATTGTACAGCGCCCGTTGTCGCTTTCGAACGCTTGTTCGACAAGACTCTGTTTCCTATCGACGGGTTATACGTCCGAATCGCGATAATCCGCCCCGGATTGCAAATATGCGGCGTCGCAGGGTTCCGTACACTCCCCTCCCATGTCGAACCGCTTCGATTCACTCCCGGAACACGTCCAACGCCCCCATGTTCGCCGATTCATCCCGGTGGTCACCCCCGCCAAGGCCAAGGATCAGGAGGGCAAGGAACACGATGTCACCCTGCTCGTCCTGCAGGACCCTCTCAGGCTCTCCCCACAACCATTCATGATGCCGCTCCAAGGCGCCAACCAGCAGCAGATTCAGGCGCAAGTGAATCAGTGGATCGGACTTCTGTTGGCTCTGAATGGCGAGCAGCACATTGAGGAAGTCTTTGAACGCATCGGCGTGCCAGCTGAAGCGCAGCCTCAGTTGATGCAGATGCTTGGCAAGCTTGATGAGCTTGGCTATCTCTGGGGTCCCACCAGCGAGGCACTTGAGAATGCCAAGATGGATGACATTCGAAAGCGCGGCGCATTCCCGCTGCCTGAGGAGGCGCGCCGACCGGAGATTGCAGAGCAGCTCCGAACCTTCATGACAGACAATCTGGCAAAGGCCGACGATCCGGAATTCGATAGTCCGGTTGTCGGCATCGTTGCGCCGCATTTGGATTACGGACGCGGCGCTGGCAACTATGCCGCTGCGTACAAGTGCCTTGAGACTGGCGCCCGAGAACGCCCAGACCGAGTGGTGGTACTTGGCACGAATCACTTTGGGCTTGGTGACGGCGTGATCATGACCGAGTATGGATTCGAGACTCCACTCGGTACTGCACGACCAGACTCCGCCATCCTTGAGCGTCTACGCGACGCGTTTGGCGACAAGCTCTTTAAGGATCAAATCGACTTTGCTTCTGAGCACTCCATTGCTCTCCACATTCCCTGGATACAGCACCTTTATGGTGATGTTCCAATGATTGCAGCGCTTGTGCCCGATCCAAACATCGCGCTCATCAGCGACGATGGCGAGCGCGTTGGCACCAAGGAATTTGCGGCTGCTCTCAAGTCCATTCTTGCGCAGACTGGCGGTCGCACCGTGTTTGTTTCGAGTGCAGACCTCAGCCACGTTGGTCCGCAGTTTGGCGACCAGGGACCGCTCGACGAGAAGCGCAAGCACGCCGTTGAGCAGTTCGATCGCGAACTGCTGGGAGAGTTCATCGGCGGTGGCGAATCATTCCTGGCGCAGGTAGCGAAGGCTGGCAACAGCAATCGTTGGTGCTCCATCGGCAATATGTATGTCGCTGCGATCTGCGCTCCGCACCGGACGCGCGAGATGGTGAAGTATGAACAATCCGCGGACCCCAACGGCTCGGCGCTGATTTCCTCGGCCGCACTAGCGTTGCTTGCATGACAAAGTTACGACGCGGTTGGACGCGTGGGCACTGATCGACCGATTCGCGCCAACACCGTGCGTAGATCGCTCCACACCTCTGCACGGACCTGCCGTGTGTACGTACGAAGTACATATGACGGGTGATAGGTAGGCATCACTGGTATCGGTTGGCACGCAGCACCGGCGGGTGGAGTCCATGCCTGCCATGTACCGCGGATGCGCGAGATTCCAGAATCAACTCCGCACATCCACTTGGTGGCCGGGCCGCCCAGCGTCACGATGACTCGGGGTTGGACTGCAAGTACTTGCTCTAGAAGGTACGGGCCGCATGCAGCAATGTCTTCCGCTGTGGGCGCACGATCGTCCGGCAATCGAGACTTCATCACGCTCGTCATGTAGACGTCGGCGCGCGTCAGTCCCATGGCACGAATCATCTCATCCAGCTTCTCGCCCGCCGGACCTGCAAATGGGCGACCAGCGCGCTCCTCTGCTTCGCCAGGAGCCTCCCCAACAAACATGATCTCTGCGTCTGCGGCGCCTTCACCAAAGATCACCTGACGATGTCCACTGGCGGCTGCGCACAACTGGCAGGCGCTAGCGTGGCGCGTTGCAATTTCTGCAAGCCGCGCAACACGTTCCTCAAGGGAGTTGACCGCAGCAAGGCTTGAGGCTGGAAGGACTGGTGCCGCTGGCGCGATACGGACAGGAGGATCTACCGATAGTTCAGCACGGAGGCTGCCTGGCATCGTCCGCGGTGTTACATCAAGACCGAGCGCGCGATCAAAGCGCGCAAGCACGGCGTGGATAGTCAACGGAGCGGTCATGAATATCAGGCTATCCGAGCGCCAAGATTGCGCTGCCGGCAAAGGAGATGATTGCTCCAACAATTGCCCGCGGTGTCAGTCGTTCGCCTTCAATCCACACTGAAAACGGCAGAATCAGCACGGGTGTCAGCGCCATGAAGGTGGTAGCCACTCCAATATTCAGCCGAGAGATAGCAAAGAGCGCCAGCATGACTCCACCAACCGGACCAGCGACAGTGCCAAGTGCAATGCAGGTGGCGGCTTTGCCTAATCGCGGTTTCCACATCTTTGCCCTGTTACTTCCAAGCGTGACCCCAGCAAGCCGCGCACACCCAAGGATTACGATGAGTGCCACCAGTGCTGGCAACATCCGCGCCGCCTGCGTGCCAAGAATGTCGGGGGTTGAAGACATAGCTGCTTTCGCCAACACCATGCCGCCCGCCTGGCATGCGGTGGCGCCAAGTGCTAGCAGCAGACCTATTCCAAAGGCTCGGCGGTCATGCGAAAGACCTGTCTCCTTTCGCGTAGTCACCACTAATGCCACGCCAGCAAGGGTGATTGCCATGCCAACCAAGTGCGGGCCGTGCATTCCTTCACCAAGAAACCCTGCTGCAAAGCCTAAACCCATCACTGGCGCAAGAGTCATCACGAGCATCGAGATGCGTGGGCCAATAGCAACAAAGCTAGTGAATAGCAGTTGATCGCCAAGCGCGAGTCCAACTATTCCGCTTGCCCCCAACAGAACCAACTGCCTTGTTTCAAAGTTTGGAAACAGCACACCGTCACGCCAAAGAAGCAGCGCGCTCAGAGCAACCATGGCGAGTAGTGATCGACAAAGATTGACAGCGGACGATCCAACTTCACGACCCGCTGCCGTGAACGACAGCGATGACACCACCCAGAGCGCTGCGGTTGAAAGCGCCGCAATCTCTCCGAGGTGTGAATCCATGAAACTTCCGGTCACTACCGCTCGCCGTTAGCGACGACGTGCGCTACTTGACGGAGTTTCCTTCGATGATTGGTCGGGAAGCTGCACGAGTGACTGCGTGCGGAGCACCAGTCCTGAGTTCGCGCGCAGGTGATAGCTCTGCGCATGGATCTCATTTCGGAAGCGCTGCATGTCAACGATCGAGAGATTCGGCTTGCCGTTCGCATCGGTCCAGCAAGTCATCAGCGAATCGCTGTCGCGACCATGCTGCAGCATTTCCTTGTAGGTGCCCAAGTAGAGGTGATCACTCAACGACTCCGACTGGATGGTCGTCATGTAAGTGATGTTCTCAGTGATCTTTTCTTCGTGGTCATGCTCGCCTGCGCATGGAAGCGTTCCCGCCAACCCGCGATCTGGAAGGCTGGTTGGGTTATCGACTACTACTTCGCAGAAGGTGATAGCACCGTACTGGAAGCGCACGCAGTGACCGCCCTTGAAGATCCAACCCTCAAACTCATAATCCCCGTGCTGCAACTTGCGGCGCGCCTCGATCCCAAAGAACTCTGGATGGACAGCTCGGCGATACAGGAGCATCGCGTAGGCGTGGGGATTGGAGGCCTTGGGTGGATTAACGTTGGTTTCGAGTGGGTCGTGCATAGTGTTCTTTCAGCGAATATCAGGCTGATTGATCATTGTCGCGGATTCAGCATGAAACTCAATCCCTAAAGTGCATACTTCTTGCAGATTGTTCATTTTCAACTGTTTTTTGCACAAATCAACAACCCGTCCTGACATCTACGGAGCAAAAAGGCGCCCGGATCCCCGTATTGGGGATCCGGGCATAGATGTGGGCGATACGGACGATAAGCCGGATTCTGTCAGCGGCAAAGCCGCGTACAGCCATTTATCTAGGCCAACCGTTACCGGCTGGCTCCAGCGCGCGACCCGCCCCGATACCCGTGGACACGGGCGTCGACGGAAACCGTCGACCGAGACTGCTTGCGCTTGCACGCAGTGGGGTTTGCCATGCCCTGGCCGTCACCGGTCAGGCGGTGCGCTCTTACCGCACCGTTTCACCCTTACCACGCACGCCCGAAGGCGCCGTTCGGCGGTTTACTTTCTGTTGCACTGTCCCGCATGCGCGCCCACGCGCACGGGTGGCCGTTAGCCACCACTGTGTCCAATCGTGTCCGGACTTTCCTCCCCAAGCTGTGAGGCTTGCGGCGGCTGTATGTCCACGGTGCGATGGTAGCAGCGCTGGATGCACGCCAACAGAATGATTCTGCAAGTCGCAGCGGACCATGGTGCAAAAACAACCTCGCGATCCGAGCAGTGCGCGGATCGCGAGGAGTAAATCCTGTCAAATCAACTGGAAATGCGCGGTTTGGCAGTTGGGGTCCGTCGTAAGGCCCAAGTGCTGCTCACGCATTTAGCGTGCGATGATCACGCAGCCTGAATGGCTGTGATCTCAACGCGCAAGTA
>JBIKQN010000201.1:0-4169 GCA_044349615.1 Phycisphaerales bacterium | reverse complement strand
GCGCCAGTGCGCCAACCAACTTTGGAACCATGGTGTCCCACACAGCGACGACCATCCAGTACCCAGCGCTGACTCCAATGACCACCGACTCCGCGAGTTTGTATCCAGGATTGTCGCGCCAGAGGAAACTGAACACGCAGAGCGTCAGAATCGCGGCTGCCCACACACCTACTGTGCGCGTCCAGCTCACTTCAATGGAGGACTGCGCAGAATCTTCCATGACTGCTGTTGCCCACGCGTTGCCATTCGTCTCGTTCCAAGCAGTCCACGCAATCTCCGGCGTTTGCCCGGGCGCAGCTGGCTTCCACTTGATGACCTCCGCCGCCACGCCATCCTTGCCCGTCTCTGTGACGCGCTCGCTCACGAATCCTTGCTCGGCGCGTTCCACATACACCATGCCGAACCCATGCGTGGTGCGTGCCGCTTCTCCAGTGCCAACGGTTGTGCCAATATAGGAACGGACCACCAACAGCACACCGATCACTGCAACGATCAGCAACATCATGCGATGCGCGCGCCGCTCGACCGCGGGGTCATTCATCTGCGATCCTGAGGAACCCATGGTGCTCATGCGTGCGCTCCCTTGCGTCGACCCGCAAAGAAGATCACATTGCCAACAATGATCAGGCCCACCATCAAGACGTGCGCCACCAACTGCGGCGCCATCCGACGCTGCGCTTCTTGGAACTTCGGCGCAACGGGTTTCCCGGCATTCATCTGCTGCAACTTGTTGTTCACCAGTGACTCATACTCCGCTGCACCCTTGATGGCGCCGAGCACGCCAGCCATCTGCCCCGGGTAATACGGAATCAATTGTGGGGTCTGCACACCCGTAGCACCCGCCACAAACAAGAGCGGCTTGCCGCCTGTCATCGTTGGCGAAACGCCGTACTGAATCCATTCCTTTGAACCGGGATATCCAGCACTGACACTGACTAGAAGGTCGAAGTCAGTGAGCCGATAGACGTCCTTCAACATCGGAACCTGTGCAAACGGTGTACTGCGCGCATCACTTGGAAAGGCGCGGGGGAAGTCAGTACCAACCTGCTTCATCACGCCCTCGTTGCCGGACTGGAATCCAAGATCAACAAAGTTCACGCCGTAGACATAGCTCGGATCATTGCCAAACACGTCCGTGAATGTGGCGCCAATCAACGGACCGCCCGGTGCCCACAGCGTCATCCCGCAGATGCGCAACTTGCGAATCATGCAATGGTGAACGATGGCCGTTGCCATCGGCTGCAACTCGCCAGCACTCGCTGGATCAAAGTCGAACGAAACAAGGACACGCGAGCCTTCGGGTAAGCGCTCGATTGCATCGAACGCACCCTGCACCGCCGGTGTTGGTGTTTCCGGGAATGTCTTGCCAGTGATACCCACCCAGATGATCGGGCCAGCGACCGCGAGCGCCATCATCAGGAAGATCCACCGCCGGTCGATCGAATCGAGCCGGGACAGGAATGTGCCGTGGCGGGCGCTGGTGTTGTTTGGGTTCGATGCCATGTCAGTCGCCCTGCCCTAAGTAACTACGGTCGAGACCAACCAAGATCTTCAGGCTCGTGGCGGCCACACCGATAGCGATGCCAATCATCATGGCGCGCGTACCAGCATTGTTGAAGACACTCATGATGATGCTGCTCAGATTCTCAAGGCGCAGCCAAGAAACCCACGCATTGTCTGGAGGAATCCACGATGTGATCAGGACACCCACATAGACGCGACCAAGCAGCACGATGAATGCTGTGCCCAAGAGCAAGATGGCTGCAGTGTTCTTGGCGCGGAACGCACGGAACGCTGCGCTCGCCACATAGAAGGCCAACAGCGCAAACAGTGTGCTCGTGATCGGGCTCATCGCATATTCGTAGAGCCACCAAAATGGCGCGCCAACTGCTTCTTTATCACCGGAGTACGCAACATTCGGGTGCTGCGCATTGGGGTGGACGCCCACTTTCAGGATGCCCACTGCAAGGGTCAGCAGGAATGCAGTCAGTGTGACCGCGGAGTATCCCCAGCCTGCCTCGCGGGCACTGATCTTCATCAGGTTCATCTTGAGGAGATTGGCGCCACCGAGGACAAATGCAATGGCAGCCAGCACGTTGAACCAGTCGACCACCGCGCTCCCGAGGAACTCAAGCGGCTGTACGAACGCGGTGAGCACCATCACAAGACCAGCGATGGACGCCACGATTGCTGCAACGGTGCGACTCATGTCATCCTCCCCCCATCGATCCACGCATACCAGCAATGAACTGCGTGACTCCGGCAGATCCAGTGATGGCGGCAACCGTTGCGACAACCGCAACAATCGCAATCGTCGTCCAAACCAATGCCTTGATGATGTCTTGACCGAGGAGAGTCCCAAGTTGGTCTGGCTCGCCGCTGAGGTAGGCGCTCGCCGCAAAGAACTCCTCACCAATCAGCGTGTAATCACAGCTTGCAACAAAGAACGGAAGCTGTGTGGTCTCGGCGGTTCCGGCAATCTGAATGGCGCCAATGGCGTTTCCGTTTTCAGCAAGAATGAGACTTTCTGCGAAAAAACAGCCAAAGTAGAAGCATGCGGCCGGACGCTTGCGCGCCATCAAGCCACTCGTATAGGCAACGAACGCAAACTGCTCATCACTCACGTAATAGATGCGGTCTGGGTTGTAGGAGTCCGTGCGACCCGCGGAGAGATACGCGGCGTGCACCGCCTCGCGGGCGCTCGTCATGACCAGCGAACGGGTGTTCGGCACTTCAATATCAGCGTCGTATTCGGCTGCGGTCTTGGCCACCTTGCTCAGGATGGTGATGCCGGCAACAGTCTGAATGTTGTCCATATCTTGGATGCCGGGAACGAACAGAATCGGTCGACCCATTTCTGTTGCGCGACCAACAGCTTCGTCAACTGCATCAAGTCCGGCGATCTTGCGAACAACGATCTTGTGACCCGCACGCGCCCACAAGATTGATCCGAGGACTGCCGCTACCACCACTACCAGTGAAACGGCTAGCACGCCCTTACCGGGCATGAACCAACTCACTGCTGTGGAACTCTCCGCGCCGGCTTCCTGCGCCAGAAGGAGGATGGTGGCCACTGACATGCCGAAGTGTGTACCAAATATAAACTGTGTCCGGGGTATCCCCGCACCTATTTAAATGCGCCCCTGAGCATCCCTGCATTTGTTTTATCCGTCGATCACTTCCACATTCGCGCGCGGCACAGTGATCCGCGAGCCGTCTGTGACGGCCACTTCGAGGACGCGCGCACGACTTCCCGAGCCAAGAACCGCCGGCTGTTCGGGCAGCCCAGCCACAGTGCCAAGCAACCCAAAGTATGGGTCGCGAATCACCCGCACAGAAGTGCCTATTTCAAGCACTCCAGCCACTGCTCCGCCAGCCGCCGCGGCTGGACCGCCACCCGCCGCGTGATGCGATGCATCAAGCGGAATCACAATCTCAGGCCGCATCACACCGGCACGAATCTGTGTTGCGCCGTTCACGCTCGCCACACGCCCAGCATGGGATGCCAACAACGTGAATGTCCGCGCTGCCATGGCAACATCACCGAAGCCCTCGGTGATGATCAGCGTAATCCCGGTCCGTTCATTCCCTGTCACTGCAACACCAATATCGTGACCAAGGAAGTCACGCAGATCTTGATCGTCAATGCCACCGGCAATGATCGCTGCTGCTCCAATTGACTTCGCTTTCTTGATTGCCGATGCTGTCATGCGCGCACCGCCGACCACTACGCATCCCTTCATGCTTGCCGTGATGTGTGCTTCGTCAAGCGTTTCACTCGCGGCAGTGTTTGCCATTGCGATCGGTCCATGCGTTTCGCCAGCGACGCCAAATATTCCCTGGATGAGTGCAACCGAATTCTCAATCACTACACCTTCGCCCGGAATGACTTCGATCACTTCGCCAGCAACATACGCATGCACGGCTACTGGGTGCTGTGGTCCACGAATGATCACCATCCCGGTGGCATCGGAGATACTCTCAAGAATGCCGTCCGCGGCAGACTTCACCTCGGTCTTCATCATTCCAAAGATGCCCTTTGATCGCGCAATCGGTTCGTCCTTGGCCACAGCATCGCCGATCTTTTTGAGCATCAATGCTGGCAAATCCTTTGGGTTTGCAGCCAAGAGATTGGCGGCGCGCATCGGGAAGGCATCGCCTTCCATAAA
>JBIKQN010000200.1:0-4178 GCA_044349615.1 Phycisphaerales bacterium | reverse complement strand
TCAGCTCGCGACCAATCACGCGTTGCCCAGGCGATCAAGCGCGCTCGCTTCATGGCGCTGATCCCGTACGCCAGCCTGCTTTCCTAATCAGAAGCACGTTCTTTCATGTGAAACACTCACGACGGGCGCCAGTTCGCACTGGTGCCCGTTGGTGTTTTTAGCCGCGCCGGAAGATCTTGGTGCACACCTTGGCAGCACTGCGGACCCGGGTCAGAAGGACGCGCGAGCGCAGTCGGCGTAAGCCTTCGTCAGTCCGTGTCAGGGCAAGACCTCGTCGAACCCAGCTGCTTGCTCCGGAGAGATCCCCTGATCGCAGTGCAGCAAGCGCCAAGTTGTGATGGCTGAGTGCGCATTTTGGGTCAAGTTGCAGGACATGCAAGCTTGCCTCGCAGCCGCCAGCGATGTCGTTTGATTCAAAGCGCGCGCGTGCAAGTGCGCGCCATGCATCGGGTTCTGCCGAATGAAGTTTGACAAATTCCGGAATGATCTTTGCTGCAGCATCCCACTCGCGCAGCACGGCGAGAAGGGCGCCAGCGCGTGCAAGAACGGCGCTATGAGCACGCAAAGTACGTATGCGCTCATGCTCCGGCCGCGATGCAAATCGGTCATCGGACTCTGGAGCATCCGGGAGACCTTCAGCAAGCAAGGCGCGCATGGTCTCACGCGCATCGCGAAGTCTTCCTCGCCGAAATTGAGCATCTGCAAGATCAAGGCGCACCAAGTTTCGTTCTGGCTCTAACTTCAATACGAGCTCAAATTCAATCGCCGCTCTGTCGAAGCGCGCGGCGCGCAGGTCAAGAGCGCCAAGCATGTGGTGAGCTTGGACATTTGCAGGCTCAATCTCTACCACTCGCCGCAGTTTTTCTGCTGCATCTGATTCGCGACCAAGATGTGCCAGTGTCTCCGAGCATCCAAGAAGAGCCTCGATGTAGCCCGGCTGCTCACGCAATACATGCATGTAATTCTGGAGCGCTTTCGCGTGATCGCCTTGATGAGCCAAGCAGCGTGCATACATGGTGCGCACTTCTGCCATTTCTGGATCGTGACGAAGCGCTTCGCGATAGCACCACGCCGCGCGCGGCATATCACCTTGCTCTTCAAGTCCCGACGCCATTGCAATCATGGAGAACGCAGGATTCTCAACGAATTCTTGCGCCTCATAGAAGGCATCGCGCGCATCATCATGGCGCCCAACGGTGGAAAGCAGTCGAATGCGTCGTGCGTGCGATTCATCGGACTCGCGGTCGAGCGACACTGCTCGCTCCACAAAGCGCAGTGCCGATGCGGTGTCGCCTTCAATCTCATCCACCGATGCTGCGGCGAGCAATGGCTCAGGGGCATCGGGGTCGAGTTCGTGGCACCGCAGGTAGGAGGCTCGAGCCTCTTTGGAGCGATCGGTTTGTTCGAGCAGGCGACCGAGATGGAAGTGCCATTCCGGGCGGTCAGGGTTACGGGTGAGTGCCTGGCGAAGAGCCGCCTCCGCCTCAACGAGACGGCCGTCCTCATAGTGGCGTCGAGCCTCCTCGGCTAGTTCGTCGCCATCCCGCCATTCGCCTTGAGAGTCTCCCATGGCCATGGGCGAATCGTAGCACCGCGCCGGTGGTTGTCTCTATTGGAGGCCAAAAGGGGGAGCACTCCGATGGATTGGCGTGGAGATCCCGGACCCTAGGGGCCCTTGGCTGTCTGTTCGTGGCGCTTGTACGTCCGGGAACGGGCTCAGTAGACCTCAAGCATGCAGCGCCGCGTGGCATGGACTCGACGCTTCATCTGCTCAGGAGTCCATTCCATGGGGGGAGTATCCGCCAATTCAGCATGGACATCCAAGAATCCGTGCTGCAACCCGCGGTGTGCAAGCGTCTGGAAGACGCCGACCTGCATGCCTGCGAGACCACAGATGTAGATCAAGCTCCGTTCGTTGCGCAGGAGCGTGTCAAATTGGGGCAGGGTGCGATCCAAGTAGTGATGGATGTACTCGCCCTTGCCACCGTCGAGGCGCACCTCTCGGCTGACAACCGTGTGATAGGTGAAATTCGAGTGTTGCTTGGCCACTTGGCGGAAGAAGTCGTCATAGATCAGATCGCTGGTGTAGGGCGTGCCCATGACCAGATGCACGGTTGAGGTGCAGGGCTTCCACGCGGCGTGTAGCGGACTTCCAGCAGGTGGCCCTACGAAGAGCTCATGAATAAATCCACGGAACGGAGCGATACCAGTTCCCGTTGCTAGAAGCAGGTAATCGTGCGCATTCGGGTCGGTGGGCAGAATAAATCGCTTACCTGCTGGACCAGCCACAGGGATGGAGTCCCCCTCCCGTAAGTCACAGACGTAGTTTGAGCACACACCGGTGAAGAGGCGGTGGTCGGTGGGATCATCCTTTGCAGTCTGTGGCTCGCGTTCGGAAAGCAAGCGCTTGCAGGTGGTTGAGAGGACCTTGCCGAACCCATCTTCTCCGTAACTTGGGCTAGCAATCGAGTAAAGGCGGACCTTGTGTGGCTTGCCATTGCCATCGGTTCCGGGTGGAACTACCCCGAAGGACTGTCCGGCAAGCCATGATCCCTCAAGCGGGGTGCCGGAGACATCCACACAGACATGGCGAACGAAAGACGCGGACTTTGACTTGGTGCACAGCTTTGAATGCACCACCTTCCCGTCCACTGGACCAGTGGGGAGAACGACATGCATCCGTGCCTCTGGCAGGATGGGCTCTCCGGGTAGGCGGGCGGGTTCGGTTCCGGCGTTCGTGGCAGACACGGTGCTCATAAGTTGGATATCTTATTGGCTCGTCGATCATTGAGGGTTGACAGCGCGGAACGCCGATTGGTCTGAGAGAAGTGAGTCACGGATTGACTCGCACCGATCGGCGCTATTTAGGGGCATTTCCCATGGATTACTTCCGCATTCAAGGCGGCCGCAGATTAAACGGTCGCATCTCCGTCGAAGGCGCCAAAAACGCGGCTCTGCCGCTGATGGCTGGATCGCTCCTCACCACGGGGCGGGTCAAGTTGACCAATGTTGGCCCTTTGGCGGACATTCGGAACTTGGGGTCGCTCTTGGAGCGGCTTGGAGTTGCCATTCACTTTGGCGATGATGACACCATCACGCTGCACACGAGCGATGAGTCGTGCGTTGATGCGCCATATGACATCGTGAAGACGATGCGTGCGTCCATCTGCGTGCTCGGCCCGATGCTTGCGCGGCGCGGTCGTGCGGTGATCAGCATGCCGGGCGGCTGCGCCTTTGGCACGCGACCAATCGACTTGCATCTCAAGGGTCTTGCTAAGTTGGGCGCGAAGATTGAGATGGACGGCGGCAACATCATTGCTACCTGCGACCGTCTCAAAGGCGCAACCATCTTCCTTGGCGGACCAAATGGTCCAACCGTTCTTGGCACTGCCAATGTGATGAGTGCGGCAACGCTTGCCGAAGGCCGTACGGTCATCGAAAGCGCAGCTTGTGAGCCAGAGATCGTTGACCTAGCCAACATGCTCAATCGCATGGGAGCCAAGATCCGCGGTGCTGGTTCGCCCCGGATCACTATTGATGGCGTCGAAGCGCTCGGCGGCTGTGAACACCGCGTGATGCCCGACCGCATTGTGGCGGGAACCTACGCCATCGCAGCAGCAATGACCAACGGTGATGTCACGATTGATGACTTCCCGTATGACAGTTTGCTTGCAGCAGTCAACCACCTTGAGGAGGTGGGTGTTCATGTGACGAAGGTGAATCCGAATGATGATGATGCCCGCTGCAGTGTGCGCGTTTCATCGAATCGTGTGCTGCGCCCAACGATCATTACCACTCAGCCTCACCCCGGGTTCCCAACAGATTTGCAGGCGCAGTTCATGGCCTTGCTTTCTATTGCGGACGGGAATTCAATCATCACGGAGAAGATTTACACCGAGCGATTCCTGCATGTTGCAGAACTCTCGCGCATGGGCGCACAGGTGTACCGTCAGGGATCGACTGCGGTGATCTCTGGCGTACGACACCTGCATGGCGCGCCAGTGATGGCTAGCGATTTGCGTGCAAGCGCGTGCTTGGTCTTAGCGGCTCTCGCCGCTGAGGGCGAGACCACGATTAGCCGCGTCTATCACCTCGATCGTGGATACTCGGGGATGGAGCGCGTGCTCGCTTCGTTGGGCGCTGACATTGAGCGTTGCAAGGAGACAAAGGCCGAGCCT
>JBIKQN010000199.1:0-4180 GCA_044349615.1 Phycisphaerales bacterium | reverse complement strand
GCTTTATCGCCTCGGGCACGGCTTCACTTCTGGTGCTTGGTGCATCGGCATTCTTTGTGCCGTCCTGTGCCTCGTCCTATTCGTATGCCTACGGAGATGGATCTGGCGGCTATCCGTATGACTGGAAGGTGTTGCTGAACCGCGATAATCTCGAAGGTTGGAAGCCGTTCTTGGGCGACTCCAAGGCGGATGCCGCAGCAACATGGAGCGTTAAAGACAGCGTGCTCTTCTGCACGGGAACTCCAACGGGCTATCTCGCCACGGTAAGCGAGTACACCAACTTTGAACTTGAGCTCGAGTGGTGCTTTGACCCTAAGAAGGGCGCTGGCAACAGCGGCGTGCTCTTGCGTGTACAGAAGGCCGACCAGATTTGGCCGCGCAGCATGGAAGCGCAACTGGAGTCACGCCACGCGGGCGACATTTGGAACATCGGTGATTTCCCCGCGAAGGTGGATGCGGCGCGCACACAGGGGCGCCACACCATTCGTATGGGTGAATGTGCCGAGGCTCCCCTTGGCGTATGGAATCGTTATCGCATCGTAATGATCGAAGGTCGTCTAGAGATGTACGTGAACGGGGAGTTGCAGAATGTTGCAACCGACGTTGCGGTTCTGCCCGGACGAATTGCCCTGCAAAGTGAGGGTTCTTACATCATGTTCCGCAATATCCGCGTGCGTGACTTGGGTGCCAAGGGTGCCACGGAGAACAGTAAGTGAGTGCTGAGCATTCAGTGAGTACTTCGGTTGGGTCCGATGGTGAGCCAAGCAGCTCAGCCACATGCACTCCTGTAACTCCAACGCCATCTGGTGTGCTGCATGTTGCTCGACCGAATCCGGCGAACACAGCGCCAGTGGCGATGGATGGCGTGAAAGACACGCGCATGGAAATCTTGGTGGGGCGTCAGCATGGTGCACCCAACTTTGCCATGCGGCATTACGTGGTGGCTCCTGGTGGACATACGCCGCATCACGCGCACAACTATGAGCATGAGGTCATCATCATTGATGGTGATGCTGATGTCACCTACGGTGCAGCAACGCACCGAGTCCATGCTGGGGATGTGCTCTTCATTGCTCCCAACCAAATGCATCAGTTCCGCAATGTTGGAGCAAGTCCGTTGCGGTTTCTTTGTATGGTGCCAACGAGCTTTGATTGCGGCAAGCCAACTCCGGGTTCATAAGAACCGCACTGAACAACACACTTGCAAAAATAAGCGCGGCGGCAGGATGAATCCTGCCGCCGCGTTTGAGTTGCGCGTTGCGACCTTCAGGGCTGATCGCATCGAGCGATCACTTGGTTGGCGCGTCGTCTTCGACGGGCGCGGCCTTCATTGGAGCAGCCTTTGGCGTGGTTGCCTTGGTGGCAACCGGAGCCTCAGCTGGCGTGCGGTCTTCGCTTGAAGAATCCATAGCCATGTCGAACGACAGTGGCGTGAGATACAACTCAACGCGACGGTTCTCCGAGGAGCCCCGCGCCGAATTGATCACTACCGGACGGTATTCGCCGTACCCAGCGATCTGGAATCGACCGGCGCTGACGCCGTCCTTCACCAGAGCGTTGCGCAGACTTGCCGAGCGGTAGACGGAAAGCATCAAGTTGGTTCCGAACTTCGCCTTGGTGCGAACCACCGGAGTGTTGTCCGTGTGACCAACAACCTTCACTTCGAACTTGGAAGCTGAGTTGGAGTTCAGGATGTCTGCAAGCTTTGCAAGCACCGTGGATGCGCCTGACTTCAACTGGTCGCTACCTGAGTCAAAGGTGAAGTCATTCTTGAAGCGAAGCATGCCAGTGCGAGCGTCGAAGTCAAAGACGTCGGGGTACTGGCTCTGCAATGCAGTCAGTTCCTTGGTGAGGTCATCTGGAAGTTGGTTGACCTCAAGCATGGAGAGCTGCTTCTTGAGCTCGTCATACTTCTTGGCCCATGCTTCCATATCCGGGTCGCCATTGGCGATCCGCTTCTGCAACTCTTCGAGGTCCGCCATCGTGGCAGCGATCTGCGTTCGCAGACGATCCTCGTTGGCACGAGCAGTTGACAGCTCGTTTTGAGTCGTGAGCAGTTGCTGCTCTTGACCCTTGTAAGAGGTAAGTAGGTCGTTGTATTTCTGCTCTGGAACGCAGCCCGTAACAAGAAGGGCAGTACCAATTAGCAGACCACTCGTCATCCATGCGCGCTTCGTCATTGGGATCCTCCCAAAAGCGTGGTGTGAGGCCGAACCTGCGATGCGCTCGCACGGCTCGGCGATGTAAAAGACAGCGTCCTGTAAAGGACGCGCGTATTGTAACGGGGCATGAGCCACTTTGCGAGTCGACCATGACAAATACGCCCAAGATTCCTGATGATTCTGCCACCGCACTTGTGGGGGTGCGAGCTGGCTGGTTGGCTGACGGACAAGGTGCTTGCTTCGCTCCCGGCGTCTTGGTCCTCCGCGGCAGAGCAGTGGTAGCGGCCGGTTCGCCCGAATCCATTGGTACGCCTAGTGGGGTGGAGTCTTGGATTGACGCGTCCGGCAGTGCTGTGATACCGGCTCTGGTCAATGCTCACGCGCATCTTGATCTCACCCTTGTACCCCGCGTTCCGCACCCAGAGCAGTTCCATCGGTGGCTTGGTGGAGTTCGAATGGCGCGACAATCGATGAGCCAAGACGATGTTCGGCAGTCGGTCATCGCTGGTGTGCAACGTCTTGATAGAGGAGGAGTTGCAGCAGTTGGTGACATTGCCGGAATCCATGCATTGCCAGCTTCTTTGGAGGCTTGTTCAGTGGCGGGATTCGAGGGGTGCGTCTTTGAGGAAATGTTCGGGATGGCGGAGCGTGTGCCTCTGTACTTGGCGGCTATCGAATCCATGGCCCAATCAAGGGAGCAGGGGAATGCCCCCCGAGTCCGACGCGGCATACAGCCCCATGCTCCTTATTCGAGTGATCGCCGGATCTTCGAGGCGGCTCTCCGCTCAGGGCTACCGATCTCCACTCACCTGGCCGAGTCGGCGGATGAACGCCGATTCCTTGCCGATGGGACCGGGCCATTTCGAGATCTTTTAGAGTCATTCGGTCTGTGGGACGGGAAATTTGAGGTTGGCGCCCGGCACCCGATCGACTGGGTAGCCGCTCGGCTGCAAGCAGCAGGCGCGGCTCAGCCCGGGCATACCACCCGAATGGTGTGCGCCCACTTAAATGATGTTGATGATCAAGCGTTAGCACTGTTGGCAACGCTGCCAATTGACGTGGCCTACTGCCCGCGCGCAAGCGCATTCTTTGGGCATTCCGGGCACAGGTACCGGGACATGCGCGCGGCAGGGGTCAATGTCTGCCTTGGAACCGATAGCGCCCTCAATCTTGATACCGCTGACAGAATCAGCACTCTTGATGACCTGCGCCTCTTGATGCACCGCGACAATCTGCCTCTGCGGGATGGCTTGGAGATGGCCACAACGGCGGGCGCGCGAGCACTTGGCCTGCAGACTTCAGATTGGGATTTTTCCTTGAGTCCAGTGGCTGGGGTGATCGGCGTCCCACTTGGAGAGCATCGCACACCCGCTGACTTTGGGAAAACAAAGAGCGCGCCGTACTGGATTCTCCCGCGGGCAAAGTAATGCCAGCCTTGCGCACCCGATTGGCGCAAGCACTTCCACGGGCTATTGTGGGGGACTTTGGCAATTTCGTGGATTCTGGCGCCCGGCGCCGATACAGTGGTACCGCGCTACAGTGGAGCACTAATGAACAAGACTGCTGAACCAAGCAATGCAGCGGAGATCCTGGCCAAGGCCGGGCCATATCCCTTGGAGGCATATCAGTTCGTTCAAGACGGGCTTCGGTTCACAGTTCGTCAGGTTCATGAGCAACGCGCCCAGGATCACGGTCTTGGAGGACCTCCAACTACAGAGCATGTCTCTGGGCAACAGCTCTGCATGGGCTTGCGTGACTTTGCGATTGACCAGTACGGCATGCTGGCTCGTCCGGTACTCGCCCGGTGGTGCATCCAGCGGACCGATGACTTTGGACGAATGGTCTTTGCCATGATTGCGGCGGGCGCCCTCA
The DNA here is from genome assembly GCA_044349615.1 of Phycisphaerales bacterium. Taxonomy (GTDB): domain Bacteria; phylum Planctomycetota; class Phycisphaerae; order Phycisphaerales; family SM1A02; genus UBA966. Next base: position 146 of record JBIKQN010000199.1, on the reverse strand, counting down.
GCAAGACGCAGCAGGACTCTCCCGAGGATTTCCGCAGCGTCTTTGACTTTGCCGAGGCATTTGACTGCGAGCATGTGGCTGGGGCCATTCGAACACCGGTTGGGTAACGGGCGCGCAACCGCCTACACTGCGCAGTTATGTTCGAG
>JBIKQN010000197.1:0-4181 GCA_044349615.1 Phycisphaerales bacterium | reverse complement strand
CTTGCAACACGCAGAAGCCTGTACCGGGGTCATCGTCCTACACTTGCGTACTTGCACCATTATGCAAATATAGTATCGCGGTGGGAGCATGTCAAATGGAATACCGAAACTTTCTGGTTCCCCGGATCGGCGTCACGCGATGCCGTCGACAAGCCATCGCTCGAACTCGAGTTCATCGCGAATCTGGATGTCATCAAGCCCAAGAAGCGGGTAGGTGGGCTCAATCTGCCGAACCCGGTCAACAATCCCTTTGTAAAGCGCAGAAAACCGCCAGCCGCGGCGTTGGTAGAAGCGAATGGCGTGGGCGTTGTCGTTGGTTGTGGTGAGGTAGATGCGTTTGCAACCGTGGGTGCGCGCGTGCTGCTCTGCGGCGGCCAAGAGTGCTGCCCCAATGCCGCGTGCAGGAGAGCGACTGCTCAGCGTGATGACTTCGCATTGCCATCCGCCGCCGTCAATGTTCAGTGTGAGGAGCCCGGCAAACGCCCCATCCACCTCAGCCACGAACCCAGGCAGTTGGTCGGCTTGATGGAGCCGCCCCAAAGACCAGATCCCGCATGAATGCCAGTGGGTATGCAGTTCGGTGCGAACATCAGTGGCGTCGCGCGATTCGATGGGGCGGATGACCATTGACATGGTGGAGAGGGTAGCCACCGCGCTGATCCCCTCAATAGTTGGCGTCGGCACTTCCTTAAAACCCTTCCATCCCTAAAAACGGAGTAGGCCTCGATTTCTCGAGGCCACACTCCAGATTTGCCTGCGTTGGTGAACTCGGTTTCCCGTCGAGTCCGCCGTCAGGCGCTTTGGGCATCTCTGAATTTCCCGTTCAGAGGCGCCCGCTGTTTGCTTGTTGGTCGGTTTCCCGTCGACCTTCAAGCTGTTTGTCCTTCAGGTCGGTTTCCCGTCGACCATCAAGACTGTTCGTTCTGGCAGCCGGTTTCCCGTCGGCTTTCAGAACTGTTCCTGTCAAAGATAAGAACGAAATGTGGTCCTGCCAACCATCACGGAGATAACAAATATCCTCGAATTTCTTTCGAGTGCCCTTCCTGCTGTAGGAACGCCATTTTTGATGTCTTTGGAACCCGGCTGGACCCTTGGGATGTGTCCAGAATCCTTAAATGAAGTCCCTAAAAACGGAGTAGGCCTCGATTTCTCGAGGCCACACTCCAGATTTGCCTGCGTTGGTGAACTCGGTTTCCCGTCGAGTTCGCCGCGTTAGGCGGTTTGGGCATCTTTGAATTTCCCGTTCAAAGGCGCCCGCTGTTTGCTCTTTGGTCGGTTTCCCGTCGACCATCAAGCTGTTTCGTCCTTCAGGTCGGTTTCCCGTCGACCTTCAAGACTGTTTGCCCTGGCTGCCGGTTTCCCGTCGGCTTCCAGAACTGTCCCCGTCATGATTAGTAACGGAAACTACGGCTCTCAACCATCACTCGTTCTGCGAAATTTCTCCAATTCGCTCCGCTGGCGATCACTTCATGGCGCTTTCGGATCGTTTGTGCGGTTTTTTAGCACCCGATTGCATCCTCCATTCTCAGCGATGTGGAGGCGCTCGGGTACCCTCGACCTCCATGGTGCCTCCTGACCCCCCAGAAGTCGTTCTTGAGAACATCTCAAAGTCCTTTGGCGGCAAGGGGGTCTTGGCGGGGATCAACTTGACCCTCCGAAGTGGTGAGATGGTCGCCATCGTTGGTGGCTCGGGGTGCGGCAAGACGGTGCTTTTGAAACTGATCATGGCGCACTACCCACCAGATTCGGGTCGAGTCTTGGTGGCTGATCATGAATCAGATCCGGACGCCTCCGGCATTGCGCCGTTGCGGGACATGGCCACACTGGATGAGAAGCAGCTTGACCGTATCCGGATCCACTGGGCCATCGTCTTCCAACGCAATGCGCTCGTGACTGGGGATGTGTTCCAGAACTTGGCAGTCCTGCCCCGCGAGGTCAAAGGCATGTCGGACAAGGACATCCTGCCCCTGGCCGAGAAGGCGCTTGTTGATGTGGGTCTTGATCCTGCATTGGTGATGCACCGTGACCGCGAAGATCTTTCTGGCGGAATGGCCAAGCGCGTTGCGGTTGCCCGTGCGCTTGTGATGGATCCCGTGATTGTCATGTACGACGAGCCAACCGCTGGGCTTGACCCGGAGATGTCTGCTCAGATTGATGAACTGATCGGCGAAACCCATCGCGCGCAGCCGTCCTTTGCAGCCACGCGTGCCGGAATCAAGCGCACCAGCATCGTGGTCACACACGATACGGAACTGCTGCGTCGACTTCGACCGCGCATCGTGATGCTGTTTGGCGGCAAAGTGTCCTTCGATGGGTCATTCGAAGAGTTTGTTTCGAGTGACGATCCGCACATTCGTCCCTACCGAGCCCAGATGGGCATGCTTCATACCAGTGGGAATAAGTAGGCTTTGTCATCATGAAGGACAAGGCGGACATCGTCAAGGACTGGCTACCTCGATACACCGGGCTCAAGCTTGAGGACTTTGGTCAGTATGTTCTGCTTGTCAACTTTGCAAACTACGTGGAGTTGTTCGCGGATCGGTTTGGCGTGGAGGTTGTCGGGCGCGACCGCCCAATGCTCTCTGCCACGGCGGAAAACATCACCATCTTGAGTTTCGGTATGGGTTCAGCTATGGCGGCCACCACCATGGATCTGCTTTCAGCGGTATCGCCCAAAGCAGTGCTGTTCTTAGGCAAATGCGGCGGCTTGAAGAAGACAAAGGTTGGCGACTTCGTTCTGCCGATCGCGGCTATTCGTGGTGAGGGAACGAGCGATGAGTACATGCCTCCGGAAGTACCAGCACTGCCGAGCTTTCGCCTGCAGCGTGCGGTGAGTGCTTCGATCATTAAGCATGACCGCGATTACTTCACAGGCACGGTCTACACCACCAATCGCCGCGTCTGGGAGCATGACATGCGCTTCCGTGAGAAGTTGCTCTTGATGAAAGCCGAAGGTATTGACATGGAGACGGCAACCATCTTCTTGGTGGGGTTTGCCAATGGCATTCCAAAGGGTGCGCTCCTGCTCGTCTCTGATAATCCGATGACCCCTGAAGGTGTCAAGACCAGCGAGAGTGATCGCCATGTCACGGATAGCTTCGTGCGGTTGCACCTTGACATTGGTCTTGACGCGTTGCGTGACCTGCGGGACAAGGGCGAGAGCGTCAAGCATCTGCGCTTTGAATGACACCTGTGATTGAGTAGGGCGTCAGCGCTGCGCTGTGGTTCGACCGCCAGCGAGGGTCTTGCCTAAAAAAGACAACGCTCCCCCCTTTGAGTCATGAAGGACCTCAGGGAGGGAGCAGCTGTCGCCCACGGCGTCCCCACGCGTGGATGATTTGCTCGCCACTCCTGACGTCCAATGAATCTTGATGGCACGCCCCGGAGTTGCATAGGCTTCATCGGCTAGCGGCTGAAGTTAATCCAACAATATGCTGCAAAGTCTTTGAATCAAGCGCTAAGGCATTGATTCATGAAATAAACCGCAGAAACATGTGTTATCGACGATCCCCCGAATGAGGTTGGTAGGCAATGCGAGTGAATCCGGCATCGCGGCAGGCCTGCAACGCAGCGGCAGCGCCCTCAACCGTCACATTGTCGGCAACCCGCACCACAATGCCAGGCTCCTTCGGCAGCAAGCGGAGTGCGTCCCGAAGGGCGGTGCGCCCGGGCAAGATCCGGGTGCCGATCCGGAACGCTGTTTCGCCGTTGGCTGTTGAGACATCAATCACTTGTGGCGTGAAGCCTCCGGTGTCTCCCGCGGTTGCGCGGCCACTGCCGAGCGTGGCGGCAAGCTCACGTTCTTCCGCTTCCAAATTTCCAGCGAGTAGGAAGTACATCAGAAGAAAGAGGATCACATCAATCAGCGCGATCAGTGGAAGCCGCATCTCTGACAGTTCAAGCAGTCCGGTGCGGCGGCGCGAAGTCATCCGCATCAGGACCCCTCCGGCGCAACGGCGAGTGACCAGTTAGCGATCTTTGCCTTCGCCAATTGCTCTGCCAGTCGGTTGAGTGCTGCAGCCTCGGCGCTGCGATCGGCGCGCACCACAATGCCGCTATGCCGCGTTCCGGTACTTCCTTGAGCGGCGGCGATTCTGCTTGCAAGCGCATCAAGCGAGACGGCTTCGCCGAGAATGGAATAGCGACCTGCGCGGTCGACATCAATCACTAACTTGGCAGTA
>JBIKQN010000198.1:0-4181 GCA_044349615.1 Phycisphaerales bacterium | reverse complement strand
GCGTTGACATCTGTGCTCGCGGGGCACGTTCTGCCAACGGCGATCCGCCGTGATGAGATGCTTTCGCAGGGATCAGCCCGCACGCTTCTGGGCGATGGCAATGTTGTCTTCGCGCTTGAAGGCGGAGCGATCACTGTTGATGGTGCGCAGATCGAAGTTGCCGACATCGAAGCAGTGAACGGCGTCGTCCACATCATTGATCGGGTGCTGCTTACTAAGAAATCACCGTCCACTCCACAGGCTGCAGTCGCCATGAGCCGCGCTCAACAGGTCGCTGCAATCTTTGAACTAGCCATCGAGCGCGGTGTCCCCCGCTTCAATGCGGGCGATGTCGCCTCATGCGCCGCGCTCTATGAACTTGCCATGACTGCGGTGGTGCTCCTTGATAATGACGCCGTGACCCCGGGCGCCAAAGCTGAACTTACTGATGCTCTCGAAAGAGGTGCAGCAAACCAAGATGCATCGGAGCGCGCCTGGATCTACCGTCGCGCTATGGATCGCGCGCTGGAAACTATGAGCCGGGCACACTGAGACTGAATCACCCGTAAAATTCGGGAACTTTCTTACCGGCTCACGGCCCCGTACTGCGCGCGGTATGCAGCAATGCGTGCGCGATCAGCATCACTGAGTCGGTCGCTTAGGTACTCCACCACCTCGTCGACTGTGACGATGGCTGCCGTCGGCATCGCAAACTCCGCGCCCACTTCTGTGAGCGCCGACTGCGTTGATGCATCGCTCGCGCGTTCCTGACGATCCACCGAAACCACAAGGCCAGCGAGTCGCACATCCGCAGCGGCGCGCAACACGGGCACAGTCTCGCGAATGGATGTTCCGGCTGTCGTAACGTCTTCAACAATCAGCACGCGGTCGCCATCCTTCAACTGCCTGCCAACGAGTACGCCGCCCTCGCCATGGTCCTTCGCTTCTTTGCGGTTGAAGCAGAACTCCACGTCACGACCGCGTTCAGCAAACGCCATCGACACCGCTACGACAAGCGGAATCCCCTTGTATGCAGGTCCAAAGAGACAATCGAAACCCTGCGGGAACGAACGCTCAATGGCATCCGCATAGGCGCGTCCGAGCGCTGCAAGCTGCGCACCCGAACGGTACTTGCCTGTATTCACAAAGTATGGCGTCTTGCGACCACTCTTCGTGGTGAAGTCACCAAAGGTCAGTACTCCGGACTGCATCATGAAGTCAATGAAGCGGCGCTGGAAGTCGTGCATGTGAGGAATGGTAGTGCCTCGCCTCATAACAACGGCGCCGGATACCATCTCTCAAACGTCACTATGAATCAACCGACCGACCACCAATCCACCGAATCTGGCACCCTCATCGGCGAACCGCTAGCGACTGTTGTGGCATTTGACTTTGCCACCAAGCAGGCTCCGGTGATTGCCGTCCATGAAGTGTCCCAAGCGATGGAGCGCGGACACTTCGTATGGATCGACATCGACCTCTCCCGCACCGAGGAGGCGAAGGCACTTCTTGATGGTCTCAGTCTTTGTTCGCCCGATATCGTGGAGGACGCACTCACCCGCGACGATGCCATGCAGCTTGCGCGCTACGACGACTACCTTCACTTAGTGCTCACAGGATGCAGGCTCAGCGGACGCGCCTTTGAACTTGAGCGTGTCGACGCCATCTTCGGCGAACGATATCTGCTGACACTGCGGCGCGGACAGCCCGCGTTTATGCGTGAGGTGCGGCGCCACTACCGAAGTGACTTCGTTCGCTTTGCAACAACGCCAAGCTTCCTACTGTACGAGTTGTGGGATCGCCTGATCGACAACTACCTCTCGGTACATAAGGCCTTCGAGGACCGAGTTGAGCAAGTGCAGCGCGGACTAACGGGGGATGTTGATGAAGTGATCTTCCAAGAGGCATCCGAGTTGAGCTCTGACCTTTTGCAACTGCGCAAGACGCTGCTTCCAGCACGCGCAGTGCTCACTGAACTCTCCACTCGCAAGTCGGCGTTCGTGTCAGAGGCAACGCAGCCATTCCTCGGCAACATGGTCGGCACTATTGAGCGCGTGCTGCAAGATGTGCTTGTTGACCGGGACATCCTGAGTGATTCGCTCAACAACTACATGTCAATGGTGGCGCACCGCACTAATAAGGTGATGGGAAAACTCACAGTCGTCAGCGTGATCTTTATGCCGTTGACCTTCCTGTGCGGGGTTTACGGCATGAACTTTGAGGTGCTCCCCGAACTCAAGCTGCAATGGGGCTACTACGGATTCTGGATTCTCACGGGCGTGATCGTGCTCGGCTTGATCGGCTTCATGCGCAAAATCAAGCTGTTGTGAACGCACAACGCTAGCAACAGCGCTGCCGCAGACAGCGTCAACGCATACTGCATAGACTTCTCCCCCACCTATGGTCATCCGCACCGACACGCAAGGCGATCGCCGAATTGTTTCCCTCAATGGTCGACTTGACGCCACCACTGCACCATCGCTTGATGCACAACTGCAGCCTGATGGAATCCGCGAACTGATCTTGGACTTCACGGACTGTGCGTATGTCTCAAGCGCTGGCATTCGGAGCATCCTGATGGCTCATCGGCGTATGGCGGCCGCGGGCGGAACGCTCGTGGCACGGAACCTCTGCCCGGCCGTGCGCGAGATCTTCGATCTGACCGGTCTCTCCAAGGTGATCACCCTGACCAAGACGGCCCGGGAAATCTCGATAGATGGATGCGAGCTCCTCTCCTCAGGAGTGTGCGGCGAGTGCTACCGACTCGACAGCGAGACGGTGGTCAAGCTCTACAAGGAAGGCGTCGGAATCAGCATGGCCGAGCAGGAGAAGCTCTACGCCAAGGCCGCGTTCGTGCTGGGAATCCCAACGGCTATCTCCTATGACGTGGTGACCTGCGGCACCCGATCAGGCATCGTGTTTGAGTTGCTGAATGCTGAACTGTTCAGCGCGGCCATCCGGCGGGAACCTCACCGCATCGATCATCATGCGAAGCGGCTCGCCGACCTAGCCACGAGTCTGCATACAGCCACGGGCGATGCGGCCACCCTGCCCCTCCTTAAGGAGCGCATCCGCGACTACATCAACCAGCTCGGCGAAGCATTCAGTCCGGCGGAGATCTCGCTTCTCCTAGAACGCCTCGATGCCATGCCCGATGCAAACACCTGCGTCCACTTTGACTTGCACACGAGCAACATCATGGTGCAGGACGGCGAACTGGTGATCATCGACATGGGCGATTTCTCCATCGGCAGCAATCTCTTCGACATCGGCCTGATCTACATGATCTACGGCGTGCCGGAACTTGGGTTGTGCGCCTTGGCCACGAAGATCGATCCCGCGCATGGCGTGGAACTCTGGAAGTCTTTCGAAGCTCACTACTTTGCGGGTCGGCCCCCAGAAGAGCGCGCATTCTTCGAGGCCAACCGATATTTCTTGGCGGCGCTCCGCATCACCTGTGCAATCGTCTACCTACCGCACATGCGCGATGAGTTCATCCGGCTGATTAGCGAAGTTCTTCTACCAAAGATCGCCTTGGAATCCCGCGGCGCGGCGACATGAATCCCAGCGTCGGCAACGCGGCGGATGTAATCCAACTACCTCTGCGCTTCAGTCGACCGCAACCATCTCGCAGTGATTACTTCGTATTGATCCTGTGTTCTGACCTTATCGAGCAATTGATGTCCGAATAGACATGGGTGTAGATCGGGATGAGAGGAGATCTTTCACTTCATCCCATCAAACCATCTCTTCACTTCAACCAGTGAGTAAAGATAGACGGAGCGATGGTCTGCGTTGGCGCCGGCATCGATGGCTTCGGCGTTGGGATGGCCGAGGGTGCGCTGGTAATCCGCGGCCATGCGGGCCACTTGCCAGGGAACGGCTTCATCGCGAAGGCTGTAGAAGCAACGGAGTGGTGCGCTCATTCTCCATCTGTAGGCTGCACCTGCATCGAGGGTTTTCCAGAAGGGTTTGAGGGCGGTGCGACTATCCGTATAGAACTGCGGGAGGAATACGCTTTCTGGTTGGGGTGGCACTTGTTTCGCAAAGTCTTCGTAGCTGAGTTCGAAGCGATGGAGTTGACGAGCGAGGTTGATGTATTTCGGTTGGATGGAACCTTCGAAGTATCCGTTGAGGTTGTAGTAGGCATCGAAGGAGAGCATGAGGTTGCTGACTGCTGCGACCGCGAAGGATGCGGCAAA
>JBIKQN010000196.1:0-4189 GCA_044349615.1 Phycisphaerales bacterium | reverse complement strand
TGGAGATACAAGTACTTTGTTCATGGGTTTGTCTGTGGAGTGGCGGTGTTGGCGGGAAGTTCCGAGGGGCTGTTGCGGTTGTGTAGTACACGCTCGTCGCGCGGGGTGATCGTCACTCGTCGGCACCGCTGCAAGATCCTTTGCGGGCTGTATTCACCGGCAGCGAAGGAGTGCATGAACTGCTGCACTGCAGAAGGTTCCCACAGCGAAATGAGTGGATCAATCGCATTGCTTCCTGGCTGAATGAACGTCACGGCATCCATTCCGGGCGTGCGTGCCTGGAGTAGGAAGCGGATGTCCTGCACTTCTAGGAATGGATAATCGCATCCAACCACAATCCACGCAGATTCCGGTGCGCGTGTAAAAGCCGCGTGCATGCCACTGGCTGGTCCATGACCGGGCATCTGGTCAAGTATGCCTGATTCACCGATACCCCAGTCATCGCGTTGCCTTGCAGTGCAGGACCAATAGGTGTGTGTGCAGAACGGTGTCAAGAGATCTGCCACCGCGCGCCATTGCGGCTGCGTGCCGTAGATGATTTCAGCTTTGTCACGCCCCATGCGAGAACTTGCACCGCCAGTGATCACTAGGCCGTGCAGTTCAAGTGCCAAGGGTGACCTTCTCTATGGACACAATCACAGACTTTGAAGTGGGCGTGTGGCTTCCTTCTGCGAAACTATCGATCGGTACCAACACGTTGGTCTCTGGGAAGTAAGTGGCGACGCATCCGATGGGAATCTCATAGGAAACGATGCGGAAATTGCGTGCGCGTCGTTCGACTCCGTTGTGGTGGCTCACGATGTCCACGGCATCGCCATCTGCACAGTGGTGTGACGTGATATCCGCTGCATTCATGAGCACCACGCGCCGGCCGTTACGAATGCCGCGGTAGCGATCATCAAGACCATAGATAGTGGTGTTGAATTGATCGTGCGACCGGATGGTGGTCATGACAAACTGCCCCGGACCAATCGGCAGCTTAGGAATGCGGTGAACAGTGAACTTTGCCTTGCCGTCCGGAGTGCGGAACTCGCGGAGATCGCGCACTGCATGCGGTAGTTCAAAGCCGCTGCGCTGCCGGACGCGCGTGTTCATGTCTTCAAAGCCAGGGATGACGCGGGCGATCCGTGCGCGAATAGCGTCATAGTTGGCTACATATCCACTCCAGTCAACGCCCAGGGTGGCGCCCGCGATGCCAGCCACAATCGCTGGCTCACTCAGAAGATGCGTGGAGGCTGGCGCAAGCGTGCCAGTTGAAGTATGGACGATTCCCATGGAATCTTCCACGCTGACAAATTGTGCGCCGCTACTTTGAACATCTCGCTCAGTGCGCCCAAGGCAGGGCAGGATCAATGCATGTGCGCCAGTGATGAGGTGCGAGCGATTCAGCTTCGTTGAAATCTGCACCGAGAGGTTACAGCGTGCGAGTGCCTCGGCGGTGTATGCGGTGTCAGGTGTTGCTGACAGGAAGTTGCCACCAAGGGCGATGAACACTTTGGCACGTCCTGCATGCATGGCGCTGATGGCTTCCACAGTGCTGTGCCCGTGTTCAACGGGAGGCTCAAATCCAAACTCATCAGCGAGACTCTTCAGGAACGCGGGGCTCGGTCGCTCCCAGATACCCATGGTGCGGTCGCCCTGCACATTGCTGTGGCCACGTACGGGGCACGCGCCTGCGCCGGGGCGTCCAAGATGACCGCCGAGCAGAAGAAGGTTGATGATCTCCTGGATGTTCGCCACCGCGTTCTGGTGTTGCGTGAGACCCATCGCCCAGCAGCAGATCATGGCTCTTGACTTGCCGATCACGCTTGCAATGTCACGAATCTGCGCTTGGGATATCCCGGATCCATCAACGATGGCTTGCCATTGTTCTGCTTCAAGATCCGCGCGGTATGCATCGAAACCATCGGTGTAACGGTCAATGAATTCACGGTCGATGCGTGCGCCGGGTGTTTCCAGGATCGCTTTCTGAATGCCCTTGAGGAGCGCCACATCACCATTGATGCGCACCGGAACATGATGTGTGGCAATCGCCGTGCTCTTGCCAAGCATGCCGCCGATTTCCTGCGGATTGCGGAATCGCTTCAAGCCAGTTTCTGCAAGTGGGTTGATGCTGATGATCTGGCAACCGCGGCGCGCAGCTTCTTGCAGCGTGATCAGCATGCGTGGATGGTTCGTGCCCGGATTTTGACCGATTACCACAATGCAGTCCGCTGACTCGAAGTCCTTGAGCGTTACGGTTCCCTTGCCGGATCCGATGGTTCGCATCATGCCAACACCGCTGGACTCGTGGCACATGTTCGAGCAGTCGGGAAGATTGTTCGTGCCAAACATTCGGACGAACAACTGGTAGAGGAATGCTGCTTCGTTGCTCGTGCGGCCAGAGGTATAGAAGACGGCTTCGTTGGGCGAGGCGAGCGACTTCAGTTCGTCGGCGATCACTCCGAATGCATCGGCCCAAGTGATTGGCACGTAGTGCGTACCTCCGCGTGGCAGGTACATCGGTTCAGTGATACGGCCTTGCTTGCCGAGTTGGTGATCACTCTGGCGAGAGAGTTCATCAACTGAATGCGCTGCAAAGAATTCGGGTATGGCGCGGGCGAGCGTAGCTTCTTCGGCGATTGCCTTTGCGCCGTTTTCGCAGAATTCGAACTTGGAACGATGATCTGCTGGGTCCGGCCATGCGCAGCCCGGGCAGTCAAAGCCAGTGGTTTGGTTGACGCGGAGGAGCGTCGACATCGTCCGCGCCACGCCCATTTGCGCCACTGATGTGGTGAGTGCCACAGTGACGGCGGATGCGCCACCAGCCGCTTCGCCGGGAGCGCCGATCTGAATGGCGGGGTCGAGCAGTTCAGGGCTCAGGAACTGCGGGTTGCGCGGACGATTCGTGTGTTGGTTCATGAATTGACTTGGTGCCACTGTTTCATGGGCCACATGATGAGTGTGGATTGTCGAACGCGTCCGAGTCATCCTCTCGCAGCGCTGGGTCGCGTGGCTGCAGGCATGCGAAGTCCTTTTCAATCAGAATCAGGAGTGGACCTGCAGGCGTCGATTGTTCGGCAAGGATTCCCACTTGATCTGACTGCGACCACTGCACTGCAGCAGACGTCGGCACGCGAATGCGGATGGTGTTGCTTGCCAGGTGAGCGCAGGGCGCGCTGATCGAAGTACTTGTTTCTATGGTGCAGCGAAGCGTGGCGTCACCGAAGCATGTTTCGTCTGTCACTGCGCCCGTTGCAACAAGTTGCTGCACTTCATGTTGTTGCAGGCGGAGTCGCAGGGAGTTCTTTCGGATGCGTAGTTTCATGCAGTGTCTCCAACTAGCCGCCATGCACCGCTATAGATATTGAAGCGATCGCCGCGCAGGAATCCAATCAGCGTAATGTCAAACCGTTTGGCTAGTTCAATGGCCAGGCTCGATGGCGCGCCCACGGCTGCCACCATGGGGATTCCGGCAGCAAGCGCCTTCTGGGCAAGTTCAAAGCTGATTCGTCCGCTCAGAAAGAGCAGGTTGCCATGCAGCGGCGTGTGCCCCTCTATGAATTGCGCGCCGATGAGCTTGTCGACAGCATTGTGCCTGCCGACATCCTCGCGGATAGACAGCAGTTCCCCCGCCGGGTTGAAGAGTGCAGCGGCATGCAGGCCGCCAGTTTCCTCAAACGTCGATTGTTGCGCGCGCAGGCGGTCAGGCAACATGCGGATGACATCCGCCGAGAAGCGGAAACCATCGCGTGGAATCGGGCATAGTCCTGGCACTTCAAGCGCTTCAAGCGAGGCCTTTCCGCAGACACCGCAGCTGGATGTTGCATAGAAATTGCGCTCGACGCTTGGCCATGCAATGGTTGCGTTGTCATTCATGCGCACCTTGACCACATTGCTTCCATCGTGCGCACCGGTCTCTTGTCCGCACGGGCGAATCGTTTCGATGTCACGCGCGGAGTGGACAATTCCTTCAGTCATCAGGAATCCGGCGGCCAGTTCCGCATCATGACCGGGTGTCCGCATGGTGATTGACAGGCTGCGCGTGACGCGCACGCCGCTGGCAACAAAGTCGATTCGGATTTCTAGTGGTTCTTCGATGGCGACGCGGTCGCGCAGTTCGCTACGCACATTCCCGTGAAAGCGAACGATGTCTGCGGTCACGCTTCGCGGGGTGGCCGAGTCAGCATGATTGCAGGGGCTTGGGCTC
>JBIKQN010000195.1:0-4190 GCA_044349615.1 Phycisphaerales bacterium | reverse complement strand
CGCGTCTGTGTCGGCACAACAGGCCATCATGACCTCGTTCGTGAACGGTGCGAATTCCCCCTCGGTCCAATCCGCGTTCGCCCAACAGTTATCGACAATGCAGTCTCAAGTGGAGCCGCTTGCCGTGGAAGATGAGCCTGGCTCGGAATTGGCGACGGCCGCGCTGTTGACGCGGTTGGGGGCGCGCGAGCGAGCGCTGGAGATGCTCGCCGGACTTCAGAATCGGATTGATGAAGGCACCGTGACGGCCGATGACGAGTTCCAGAACATATTGAATGCGGTCACTGAACTGGTGGACGCCACAGGGAATCCTGGTGCGCGATCGATCGGCGAGGAGTCGTGCGCCGCTGTGGTGAAAGCGTTGGGACCAACTGGCAAGACATTGGTGGCTCAGGCAAATGCCGATCAGGTGGAGCTTGATCGACTTGCATCAGCTGGTGCAGTGTTGTTGGTTGCCGTGGTGGTGATCGTCTTTATGGGAGGTGCATTGGCTCTCTGTGGCATTGCTGCACTCATCGTGTTTCTAGTGATGGCTGCGCTTGGCAAGACGGTCGGACTTGGCGCTATGGATGACCTGTGGTCGCATCTCTATGCGGAGATGTTTGCTGTCTGGATGTTTGCTTATCTTGGACTTTCTCGTGCGCCGAGGACGCTCTTTGAAATCTGGGAGGGCTATGAGCATGAGGCTCCTTCGCTGGATGTGCTACTCACGCTCTCCGTGGCCGCTGCAGTTGCAGCGTCTGCGATTGCGCTGTGGTGGGGGACGCGGCGCGGGCTTCCGTTGCGCACGATCATGAGCGGCATTGGATTGCGGCGGTTTGTTGCCATGGACATCGTGTGGGGCGTTGTCTGCTGGTCTATGGGCATTGCGCTCCTGATTGTTGGAGTGCTGCTAGCGATGCTGCTGTCAAACATCTTTGGTGATGGGCAGATGCGCGCAAGCCATCCAATTCAGCAGATGGTGGAGGGCTCAGGTGCAACCGGATTGTTCCTCACCTACATCCTGGCGTGCGTTTGCGCGCCAATTGGCGAAGAAATCTTCTTTCGAGGCGCGCTGTACCGGAATCTGCGGCAGTCCTTTGGTCGCTGGGGCGCCGTGGGAAGTGCGTTGATTGCCATTGCGGTGAGTAGTGTGCTCTTTGCAGCGATCCATCCGCAAGGACTCATGTTTATCCCGGTGCTTGCGTCACTTGCTGTTGCGTTCTGCATCATGCGCGAATGGCGCGGGACGATCAATGCATCCATCGTGGCTCACGCAATCAACAACGCGGTGGTGTTGAGTCTGAACGTGTTGATGCTTCGGGGTTGAATCAGCGCGCGGCGTGAGTCACCAATGTCGGTGTCGTTGCGCCGTCAATCTTGCAGTTCGACAGTCCAGTAGGCCTCGTCCAGAAATGCTTTCCAAGACTGATACTTGGGGCTTCCAAGGCGGAGCGTGATGGCTGGATTGCGGCGGGGCTTCACGGGCTCGCGGATCAGTTTCATGCGCGCTTGTGATGGAGTGCGCCCACCCTTGCGCGCATTGCAACGAACGCAAGCGCACACGAGGTTGATCCATGAATTCTCGCCGCCTTGCACGCGTGGCACGACGTGGTCAAGCGTGAGTTCCTTGGTGGAGAAGTTCTTGCCGCAGTATTGGCACTGACTGTGGTCGCGCGCATAGATGTTGCGACGATTGAGTTTGACTGGTTCGCGCGGCAGGCGGTCGTAGCCAAGCAAGCGAATGATCTTGGGTACGGCCATGACTAGGCGCGGCGTAGTAACCCAGTCATGTTGTTCATGCTCGAAGGAGCGTTGGAAATCAGCAACCTCAGACCACGAGTGCAGCGAATAGCTGACGTAGTTCCCCGCTTCAACGCTGATCACTTCTGCTGAGCCCTTGCACAACATGGTGAAAGCTCGGCGTGCGTCAACCACGCGGACAGCGCTGTACAACTTGTTGAGTACTAAGACTCGAGCGTCAAGAACACTGGCACTAGCGGCGGTCATCCGTGCCTCCTTGCGCGCTGGATCTTCCAGCGGGCACTGAAGTGTAGCGCGCGAGGGGTGGAAATTCCAAGGAATTGCGGGCGAACGCTCGTCCGGCCTCATCAGGCGCTGCGGCCAAGCCACTCAAAGGCGCGATCGAGCGCGGCTCCTTGCACCATGATGGGAGTGGATTCCGGCACATGCAATGAAAGAAGTTCACGGATACGTGCGCGCGGTAGGCGACCGGAGCCGAGGGCGCAGGGGGTCATGAGTTCAGGATCGGTTGTGTCGACGGTGGCATCGCGCAGGATCACGACATCGGCTCGCGGACCAAAGGATGCAAAGAGCGATTGCATGTGGTCTTCGATATCGGTGAGCATGGACGGCTCAAGAAATGCAGCGGGGTCGAAGGCGAGGCCGAAGGGTCGCACACAGTCTGGCGAGTGCCGGACGATGTTCGGATCCTGCCCGGGAATCACATGGTCGCACCACCATGTCAAGGCGCTTCGGGCGTCGCTTAAGACATGTCGTGCATGCGGGATCAGGACGAGGCGCTTGCCATGGCGTTGAAGTTGCGGTGCTAGTTCTGTGCAGAGCGCGTTGAGCGCGGTGGGGCCCCGCATCCAATTGACCGGGTCAGACGCAAAGAGCGAGTCGCCAAGGGTGCCGCTCCATGCAAAGACCCACGGTCCGGGCAGTTCGGCATCCAAGAGCCAGGAACCATCAAGCAGATTGCCGCCGACGAACACGCCGCGGGGCGAACCTGGTGCATCAAGTGGTGCGGCAATCCAGTCACAGGCGGGTGCAGTGGTGCCGATGAGTGCAGCGAGGGCACGGGCGTCGTGCATGGCGAGGATGGGATGTGCAGTGGACATGGGTTGGGCGGTGGATCGTAGGTGGCGGCGAGGAGTGGGGCGGTAGTGGCGTGTCCGCGCGTGGCGATCGCTAGTATTCGGTCCATGCGCATGAGCAACATCAAAGCGGCTGTCATTCTTGCCTCGCTCGCTTCCCTGATGGGCTGTGCGGGCTCGCAGTCATCGGCGTCGAGCGCTGGTGCAGCACGAACGGGCACCGCGGCGCCGCGTGGTGAGCAATGCGGCCCGGATTGCTATCGAATCTTCAATGGCAAGGATTTGACGGGCTGGGTGAATGTCAATTGCTTTGATGACACATTCGTTGCGCGCGAGGGCATGCTGTACTGCACGGGAACCCCCACCGGATTCATTCGTACCGATCGCATGTACGAGAATTACGTTCTTGACTTTGATTGGAAGCATGAAGCAACGGAGGGCAACGCGGGGCTCTTTGTCTGGAGCGATCCGGTGCCGAGTTCCGCGCAGAACATGTTCCCGCGTTCGATTGAAGTGCAGATCATGCTGACGCCCGATGTGAAGGACAAGGAAGGTCGGTTGCTGTACACGGGGCAGGGTGATGTGTTCAGTATCTGGGGATCAAAGATGACACCGTTGCGCCCGCATCCTGCTGGTTGGGAGCGAACGCTGCCGAGCGAGCGCGTGACGAAGGGTGCGGGTGAGTGGAATCATTACAAGGTGACGTGTGATCGGGGCAACATCACGGTGGAGATCAATGGGCGAGAGGTGAGTGGCGCGAAAGATGTTTCGCCGCGCACGGGCTACATCTGCCTTGAGAGTGAGGGCAGTCCGATCTGGTTCAAGGATCTGTGTGTGAGGGAATTGCCAGCCACTGTTCCGGCGCTAGCGGCCAAGGATGTGGCGATGGATGGCAGTGGCATGCGGCGCTTGTTTGATGGCAAGACGCTCTCTGGATGGCATGAGGAAACTGGCACTGAAGGTCACTGGGTGTGTGACGACGGCGTGGTGAAGTTTGACGGCAAGGGTCATTCGTTATGGACGGCTGAAGAGTTTGGCGACTTTGAGTTGATTGCTGACTGGCGCTGGACGAAGGAGCACCAGGGCAAGATCACTCGACCGATGATCGGGGCGGACGGCAATGAGGAGAAAGATGCGGCGGGCAATGTGAAGCAGGTTGAGATTGAGGAGCGCGACAGTGGCATTTACCTGCGTGGCAACAGCAAGAGCCAGGTGAATATCTGGACGTGGCCGTGCGGCTCGGGTGAGGTGTGGGGATACCGCACGGATCCAGCGATGTCGGCGGCGGTTCGTGCGGCATGCACGCCGAAGATGAAAGCGGACAGGCCAGTGGGCGAGTGGAATCGCTTTGTGATCAGCATGGTGGGCGAC
>JBIKQN010000194.1:0-4201 GCA_044349615.1 Phycisphaerales bacterium | reverse complement strand
AGCCATTCGCGAACGCACTGGCGAAGAACTCGCGCGCATCATCAGCGGCAGCGCTGCCGATGCCATGGTTGCCACTGGCACTGCAACCATGATCGGAGAAGGGCGAGCATTTGTTGCGCCGCTTGCTCCCGACGCACGCGCCGCTTGGGCACTCTGGTTGCAACGGTGGCTTGAGCTTGCTGCACTTACAGGCTCGCGTGCGCCCCGAGGACTGTGGGATGACCCAACCGGATTCCCATCGTGGCCACGATTGCGCCAACAAGTGGCGCACCGTATTGCTGCTGCACGTTTACGTCGCGAATCGCTCCATGTCGCTTTGCTTCGGATTGAGGATGCTGAACTATGGAATCGCCGAGCACAGATCCTCTTGGATAATGCATTCATGGCGCGGATTGCCACCGCACTGGATTCTTCCGTTGTTCCTGGTGATGAACTTGCACGCCTTGACGATGGTGGATTCGTGCTGGTTTCCTTGAGAGAATCCGCACCACAAGAGTTGGCTGCTGCACTTAGGGCAGAGATCTCGCGTCTGCCTGGAGATGGCCCACGCTCGCTTGTGGTTCATCTTGGCGTTGCAGTTGCGCCTTGGGATGCAACGGATCCCGATTCGCTCCTTGAGCTTGCGTCACGACGAGCCGCATCCCATTCCAACCAGGTCTGACAGGTGAAGGTTGTCATTCTGTCCGACCTGCACCTTGGTCTCCGGGCAGCACCAGAGCCAGCGTCATTGATGCCAGCACTTGATGGCGCGCAAGAAGTCATTCTGAATGGCGATGCCGCAGAGTCTTCATCAAACGCATTCGGTCTACGAGGTGAAGCGCACTTCACTGAACTTCAAGAGCGGCTTGCACGCGCGGGAGCAAGCGTGCTCCGCATTGAGGGAAACCATGACCCTGCTACTGGCGAACTCTGCGCAGTTCGGGCGCAGGGACGGGTCTTTGTGACGCACGGGCACGCATTCCATCCAGCCATCGCGCCGTGGTCTGCGGCTGCTCAACGTGTTGCCACCGAATTCCAACGCGTCTACGAAGGTGCACCCACCTGCCCTGAACCCGAACGCACTTTGCTTGCTGCACGCGCAGCCTCAATCAGTGAACGCTCGTTCGACAAAGCTGGCTCACCCCTCACAGTGCTGAGCCGCATGGCAACGCGACCATGGGTATTTCCGCTGATCATTGGCTACTGGCGCATGTTTCCAGAATTGTCGGCACGCTTTCTGGAACGAGTTGGAGGCGTCGCGCACGCGCGTGCAGAACCAATTCCCAACGTGATCGTTGCCGGACACTCCCACCGTGCAGGCGCTTGGCTTGTTCGCGGCAAACTCGTCCTGAACACTGGAAGTTTCACGTTCCCCGGACAGCCCCATGCAGTCACTCTGTCTGAGACAAGTGTTTCACTGACGCCGCTGACGCGCATTGCGGGTGAATGGCGTCAGGACGCATCGGCGCGCAGAACGTGGCTGATTGATGAGATCGCACGTTCAACAGCGGCGCCATCAACACCGGTTTCATAGCCCGCAGAAGCAAGCATGTCAATCAACCCGACCGTGTCGATATTGCCCCGAGCACCGGGCGCATAGGGGCATCCCCCTAGCCCACCTGCACTTGAATCAAAGCTGCGAACGCCAATCTCAAGTGCGGCACGCGCATTATCAAGTGCGCGACCATTCGTATTGTGAAGATGGAGGGTTGTTCGCGCTGGCGGCAACACGCGATTGATCTCTGCGTACAGACCCTGAATATCCGCTGGCTCTGCAACACCAAGTGTGTCTCCAAGGTCAATCTCATCAGCACCCAGCGCGAGAAGTTCTTCAACCACCTGCCGAACGGCAGCAGGCGCAGTTGGGCCGTCATAGGGGCATCGAATAATGCAACTCACATACGCACGGACTGAAATCCGCACGGCGTGCGCAGCGGCAATCACCGGAACAAAGCGCGCTAAGACTTCCTTGATCGTGCCACCGGTATTGGCAGCACTGAATCCTTCGCTTGCGGATGCAAAGATTGCCACCTTATCCACGCGTGCAGCAAGAGCCCCATCCATGCCGCGTTCATTCGGAACCAATGCGCTGTAGATGGTGCCGGGCCGGCGTTGAATGCGCGCAAAGACATCCGAAGCATCTCCCAACTGTGGTACCCATTTGGGGCTGACGAAGCTGGAAACTTCAATTTCTGGAAAGTTGGCCTCAGAGAGCAAGTCAATGAAATTCACTTTCGAATCAGTAGAAACGATGCGCTTCTCATTCTGCAATCCGTCGCGTGGCCCAACCTCAGTCACACGAACAAATCCGAGTGAAGCAGCTCGCGCGGCCGATGCAGTTGATACACCTGATGCTCCACTCATGGTGTGCCACTCCCATCCTGCTTCATTGACGGCGCATCACTTGTACGTGACCCCGTGCGCCCGCGGCTAGCAGCGTCTTCGCGCCAGATACGCATGAAGAATGGAATGAACACCGCAAAGAGTGCCACAGTCAAGACAACTCCGCCCACAAACAACACTACTTCTGGAGAGATGCGCATGCCCACCTCGGAGCGTTCGCCATCGTTGCTGCCAGTGGGCTGCACTTCAATCGGGTCGCTCTCTTGCCGGTAAGCAGTGGTCATGCTGGCACCGACTGCTCTGGAAGAAATCGAAGCCCTGCCTGCACCGTGGCTGTGGCGCGTCCACCTTCCGCCGGCACCAACAGCACCGTGCCCGGCTCTGAATGTGCCGTGCGCACCATGGCGAATGCAACGCTTGCGGCGCCCAGCATGGGGGCCAATGTGCTACTGGTCACGGCGCCAACTGGATTGCCGGGCTCGCCATCTGCACCGCGTTCAAAGACTGGAGAACCAGCGGTCGGCAAGGCATCTTCTGCCATTCGCAGAGCCACCAATCGCTGCTTTGGCTTACCAAGGCTCTCCATGCGCGCCACCACTTCCTGCCCGGGATAACAGCCCTTTTTGAAACTCGTGCGGGCCTGCAAGATGCCGGTTTCGTGTGGCAGGTTGTCTGGTCCAAAGTCAACATGATGAAGCGGCGTACCAGCTTCAATGCGCGCAATGTTGTAGGCGTGCCAGCCCGCAGGGCGCGCGCGGCGGCGACCAATGTCTTGAACATCATGCTGCGAAACAAGCGCATCCCATGCCCGCCCCGCTGCCTCGCGTGGAAGGAAGATCTCAACGCCTGGCGAAGCGCATTGATCGCGGCGCACAAGCACTGCGGCAGCTCCTGCAATGGTGCATCCAACACACCGTGCATCCTGATTTAAAGCCTCCAATGCTGCATCTTCAACACCAGCGTTCGAAAGAAGTGCCGCACCTTCTGGGCCATGAACAGCCAGTCGACCCCACAGCGACGACTCATCCGTGATCTGCACATCCTCTGCAAAGAGGAACGAGCGGAGCGTTGCCACCGTGCGTGCCGCATCATGAATATCAACATCGATCAGCGTGAGTGGCGGGATTCCCTCCACATCAGGCACCTGCACAAACAGAATGTCTGCCTCTATCCGCCCCTTGCGGTTCAGCCAAAAACCTGCTCGCACATCCCCCGCAGCAATGTCCTTCAATTCCTGCGTCACCATCCGATTAAGGAAATCAACGCGATCCGCGCCGCGTACCGCAAGGGTGCCGCGGTGCGCCATATCCATGACTGCTGCACCGCGCCGAAAGGCTGCGTACTCAAGTTCAAGAAGACCGTACCCCGCCACAATATCTGGAGGCTCAATCGATGCGGGTGCGGGGGGCAGTTCGGTGCTAGCGGATCCTTCCGGAGTTGCTGTCGCAGCCGCTGCCGTAGCCGCAACCGCTCCTACCCCGTACGGCATCCATTCAACCTCCACGGGCACGCCGCCAAGGCGGACGCTCTCGACGCGTGCGTAGCGCTCATGCTCTGGCTGGAGTGGGTTGGTGGGCATACGGGAAGCATAGTTCGCTTACCATTTCTGTCTCGCTGCGAAATGTGTTCGCGCGGATTCGCCTGCCGTTCCATGCACTGGAACACGCGCGTCGTTCCATAGGAATACGCGTTGATCACCGCTCAAAGAACCACCATCATGAAACTTGACATCGAACTCTTCCGCCGCCTCTGCGAAACCCCCGGCATTCCTGGTCGCGAAGAACGCGTGCGTGCGGTGATTGAGAAGACCGTCCTAGGAAAGTCAGGTGGCGGTCTATTCGATACTTCCTACGTGGACGCCATGGGTTCACTGATCTGC
>JBIKQN010000193.1:0-4215 GCA_044349615.1 Phycisphaerales bacterium | reverse complement strand
GTTCTTGGAGCAAAAGTCACGGATCTCTGATGAGGAACCTGGCTCCTGCCCACCAAAGTCGTTGCATGGAAATCCGATCACTACAAGACCCTTGTCCTTGAATTCCTTCCAGACGGTTTCCAACTCCGCATATTGCGGCGTGTAACCACAACGACTAGCAACATTGACCACCAATAACACCTTCCCTTTGTAGGTGGCAAGGTCAACAGCCGAGCCATCAAGGGCCGTGGTCTTCAAGGAGTACAAACTGCTCTCCTTCACTGCTCCTGGGGACGAGGGCACGGATTGCCCCGCGCCAAAGCCCGTCATCATGGAAACAACGCCGAGGGCCGATGCAATAATCTTCTTGGACATGGTTGATGACTCGCAGGAATGGAGCGGACTAGGCGGCTCTTTGTCTTGAAACTGAAGTGAACGGCGGCATGGTAGGCACCCTCCGCCTCAATACTGGGGGAA
This sequence comes from Phycisphaerales bacterium, assembly GCA_044349615.1. Classification (GTDB taxonomy): domain Bacteria; phylum Planctomycetota; class Phycisphaerae; order Phycisphaerales; family SM1A02; genus UBA966. The sequence goes on along the minus strand of JBIKQN010000193.1, from coordinate 3,759 downwards.
TTCGCTGATCAGATTTATACGGATGTATGAACATAAAGCCCGTAGTCCATGGAATAAATCGGTGGACTAGAACTAGTAAACGACAAAAATTACAGCCTCTCCGATAACGACCCTCCAGACACTTTCGTCCGTTCGACCCGTGCAAAAATTGTGATCTTCGGTCGAAATTCCCTGAGGGGACTTTCCGGTGAATGCGCGTTGTATACCGGGGGAAGGAGACTTACACGCCAAGCATGTGCAGCACGACCGATCCAAATTCCGCCCCTAATCTGCCACCCGATGCTGGGGATGCCAAGGATGCCAAGCATGCCGGGGATGCCGGTGCTGCCAAGGATGCCGCTATCTCAGACACCGTGACAGAGAATGCCCCGGGTGTGAAGCGAGGCATCTCAGATCTCGTAGCTGACCACTATGACGCACTGCGAGCACTCGCTGAGCGCCAGCTGATTGCCGAACGAAGTCGAACTGGTCAGCAGACCATCAGTCCCACATCACTCCTTGGTGAGACATTTCGTCGTCTTGTCCAACAGGAGACAAAGGTTGCAAACCGAGATCACCTTGCCGCCATTGCCACCATGTTGTTTATACGGATCATTGCTGATCGACGGCGTCGAAAGTTGACGCTTAAACGCGGCGGACACGCAACGCGGCAACCTATCGGCGAAGTTGAACAACGTGGTGAGCGCTCACCCGAAGAAGAGTCTGTACATATGTCAGATGTTGATGTCCTGCATGACAAACTTGCGGAACTCGCCCAAATTTCGCCGCGCCGCGCCGAGGCACTCTCGCTTCATACGATCGGCGGGATCACCATCCCTAATGTGGCCAAGTTGCTGAATGTCTCCGTTGCCACCGTGGAGCGGGACTTAGCCCTATCACGGGCATGGCTTGCAGCGCAAATGCGTTGACTCAAAGATATTGATTGAAGAGCGCATGCAGTGGTTCAACTCTCAACCACTGCTTAGGCTGACATTGAACAGAACCGGGCTAGGGACGATGCACAATCCATTAATAGGGCTGTCTCTGCGTCTGAGAAAGTCCTCTCACCCTTATTGGCAATGCCAAGAGTTCCAACGAGCATCGCTCCGCTCCTGATAGGTACCACGATCGAGCCAGCAAGACCGAGCGAGCGAGCGCCGGACTGAACCACACCGGAACCATCATTATTCAAGTTGCACCACGTAATCGGCTCGTCGCGCTGCGCACAAACACCCGCCATGCCCTTGCCCACTGGAATCACTTGAATGTGCTCCATGACTGGCGCTGGAATGAACCCATGCAGCGCTTGCAAATGAAGCATGCCATCAGCTTTGAGACAGTGGAGTGTTCCAGTGTCTGCATTGAATATCCGAATGATTGCTTGAAGACCAGTAGTTGCGTCGGTGGCCGCAAGGATGTCAGCGTGCACGGAAGTCATAAGAATCCTTCGTGTAGGAATGAACTGCGATCACTGCTTGGCATGTAGCGCGCGCGCCATCTGCATAGTGGCATCAAAGTGCGCGCGCACTTCCGCCATAGAGTCACCACCAAATTTGGCCAAGAATGCTGCCGCCACTTCAAACGCCACCACGTTCTCCATAACGACGCTTGCAGCAGCAATCGCGCTGACATCACTGCGCTCGTACTGACTCTGAACTGATTCGTGAGTGGATAGGTCCACACTGGGCATGCCCCGCAAGAGCGTCGAGATTGGCTTCATAGTGCCACGAACGACAATTGGCATGCCGTTGGTCATGCCGCCCTCAAGTCCACCTGCGTTATTCGTTGGGCGAGTGAATCCAAGATGCGATTCTCCGGCAAGCGAAGGGTCGTATGCGATCGGATCATGCACTTGGCTGCCAAAGTGCCACGCGCAATCGGCGCCCATTCCAATCTCAACGGCCTTAAAGGCTTGAATACCCATGACTGCAGCAGCTAGGCGAGAATCAAGCCGCTCATTCCACTGCACACATGTGCCGAGCCCCGGTGGGACGCCAAGAACATACGCCTCAACACGTCCGCCAACTGTGTCTTTTTCCACTTTGGCATTGTGGATATGGTCGATGATCCGCGCACTCGTTTCTGGGTCCGGACAATAGACATCACTTGCATCGCGAGCTGCCCGCAATTCAGGAAGCGCCTCTGCGTCAATTTCCATAACACAGGTGGCATCAATGGCACCACTCACAAATCCAAAGACTTCGATTCCGAACTCGCGCAAGAACACCCGCGCGAGTGCGCCAGCCGCGACGCGTGCTGCAGTTTCTCGCGCACTTGCGCGTTCAAGCGTGCCGCGGCAATCCTGCGTCAGCCACTTCAGACTGCCCGCAAGATCGGCATGGCCCGGACGCGGGCGGGTGACTGGTGGCGTCTTCTCTGCATCATCAAGTCGACTGTCCTTGTTCGGAATCTCAAGTACCACCGGCGAGCCAAGCGTCACGCCGGCACGGACTCCGGTAAGAAGTCGCACGACATCCGTTTCGATTCGCTGCCGACCACCGCGACCATATCCGCCCTGCCGCCGCGCAAGTTCAGCATTGATGAAAGCGGTATCAACAGCAAGCCCGGCAGGTAGCCCCTCCACAAACGCCAACAACGTAGGGCCGTGAGACTCGCCAGCGGTGCAGTAGGTCAGCATAGATTCAAAGGATATCGAAGCCGCAGCATGGGAACGAAACTTCACGGCAGGACGATGAAGTGCGACCTTCGGATCAATCGGTATGCCACAACCGGAACTGTCGCTCCGCCTGCTTCATGAACATCGCCCAGCCATCCACCGTGCGGGCGCCACGCGAGCGTGATTCCCGGAGAAGGGGTGTTTCGCGCGGTGTGTAAACGGTGTCCATCACAGTGATGGTGTCATCAAGCGGGACATCGTCAGCTAGTGGATTGCCTTGCGGATCTGGACCACCATCCATTCCAACTGGCGTGCAATTGACAAATGCATGGAAGCAACCACAGCCCATCTCACTCAACCGACCCGCCACGATCATGCTTTCTGCAGCTGCGCCTGACGCACCAACATCGCGGGCTCGCGCTGCGGTTTCCTTGAGATGTTCACACATCCTTCGTGCACGATCCTCGTTTCGGTTGAAGACCACCACACGGGCGCCTTCATGTGCTAGCCCAACAGCAACCGCGCGCGCCACACCGCCCGCGCCAAGCACGGCGATGCGCTTCTCACGAAGTTCAGCGCGGGTGATTCCCATGCCATCAGTGAGTGCGTCCGTTGCAGCGGGTGCATCGGTATTGGCGCACCGCAATGCACCAGAAGCATCCAGATACAGGGTGTTAGCCGCGCCGATCCGCGCTGCCAGTGGCTCAACATGACCGCCATGCTCGTGCACAAATCGAACCAGATGCTCCTTGTGCGGAAGCGTCACGCATGCACCACGGAAGTCCAGCGGCGTACATGCCAACAACTCTGCAACGGTCGCCTTGAAGTGCTCGTACTCCGGCGGAATGGGCATGGGAAGTAAGACAGCATTCCGCCCAGCCTCCCGGAACCATTCATTGTGAACGTGCGGACTGCGCGAGTGACCAACCGGCCAACCAATGACCCCAAAGACGCGCGTTGCAGGATCAATGCTCCGAAATCCATACAGATTGACCATGTCTTGAACCGAGACTTGTCCCGGTGCTGTCCCAGCTGCATTTGCTGCAGCGCGCTGTGCGTCAGAGTCATTGCCCGCATGCGCAAAGGTGAGGAACGCACCAAATTTCGGCGCAAGGACGCGGCTCATCAGCCCGGCCTCGCCCATGCACAGCACCACCGCCGGC
>JBIKQN010000192.1:0-4221 GCA_044349615.1 Phycisphaerales bacterium | reverse complement strand
CGCCGCCCAGGCGTGCCGTCCGGTCGGCGGTGAGCAACAAATATGCTGATCATTCCGGAAGCAACTGCTAACGGGCGAGGCTCCACACTCAGGTCGATGTGGTTGCGGCCATCAATGCGGCGCTGTACGCCACCTGCTCTAAGAAAAATCGCTGCTGCGCCGTGCTGCATCAGCCTTGCCCCCCGCCCTGAACAAATGCCACATAGGCGCCATTCAGCGCCATGAGTTCTTCATGAGAGCCACGTTCCACAATTGTGCCGTGATCAAGGACCACAATCTCGTCAGCGTCTCGAATAGTACTAAGGCGGTGCGCAATCACTAGGCATGCACAACCGCGGCGGCGGATCGCGCGGTCGATCTGCGATTCTGTGGTTGCATCAAGAGAAGAAGTTGCTTCATCCAGGATCAAGATAGATGGCCGGCGTGAAAGAGCCCGGGCAATCTCCACGCGCTGTGCTTCACCACCAGAGAGATTGATGCCACCTTCGGCGATCAACATACCCAAGCCGCCACGCGCATCAATGAATCCTGCCAAGCCCGCGTCGTCCGTTGCTTCGCGCATCCATTCATCAGGAATGAGCGGGTCCCACATCGACAAATTATCCCGCAGGCTTGCAGCAAACAGGACGGGTGCCTGCCCAACAACCGCAACAACCGTGGCGCGCTCGTGGCGCGGGATCGAGGCGAGCGGGCGCCCACCAAGAAGAACTTCGCCTGCCCATGGTTGATAGAGTCCGGCGGCCAACTTTGCTACTGTGCTCTTGCCCGATCCAGTGACGCCAACAAGTGCAACGCGGCGGCCCGGCGCCACTCGCAATGTAAAGCCCTCGATCAAGGGATCTGCAGCTTCGCTATAGCCAAATACAAGGTCCTTGAATTCCAAGGTGTCAGCTGAGAGGACCGTAGTGCTATGCGGCAGAGGCGCACTTGAGGTATGCGATGCCGCCACTGTGTCTGATGCAACTGATTCAAATGGCAAAGCCAACGGATCGCGGGGATGACGGAGGACATCATCAATCCGTGCCATCGTGGCATGCAGCGATTGAATTTCTTGTCCGAGTGATGCCAGTTCCAGTACTGGACCCATAGAGACCACAAGAATCGCCTGAAATGCCAACAGGGAACCGATGGTGATGTTGCCTTGCATGACTTGCCATCCGCCAAAGGCAAGCACAATGGCAGACACTAACACAGAAACTAAGAATTCAGGCGCGGCGGTGAGCGTTGTGGTTAACCCTTCCAACGCCTGCTCCGATGTTGCAGTACGCGCATTTGCATCCGCGATACGAGCGAAGAGATCGTTTTCACGCCCAGATGACTTCACCGTCTCGATAGCGGACAGACCAGAGGAAAGCGCTCCCGCGCCTAGACCGATGTCTTTCTCAAGCGTTCGCGTTCGATCCATGAGTATTCGACCCGAACGCAACACAATGAGCAGAACGATCGCGATGACTCCTATGGAAATCAGTGCCAGATGCTTATCAATAGCGAAAAGCGCAGCGATAAACAGCGTTGATGTGACTAACCCAACCAATGCCGGAGCAATCTTGGACGCAAACACTCCTGCCAACAGTTCAACTGAATCAAGTCGCTGGACAATGTCGCCGGTGTAGCGATGCGAATAGAAATCAACCGGAAGTCGGAGCAGATGGTCAACGAATCGGGCTGCCCCAGTAATAGCTAGTCGCTGCTCAAGCTTTGCGAGCATTTGTTGCTGAACATATGCAAGGACTGCGCTCACCAACATAGCTGCAACAGAAAGCAGAATCATCGGGAGCAACCATCCATGCGCGCCTTCAAGAAGCACGCGATCCACATACACGGCGCCGAGTGCAGGCAGTGCAAATGCAGGAATTGCTAGCAACACGCCACAGGCGGCGGTTGCTGCTACCACGCGCCATGAGCCGCGCATCCGATCGAGCACTGCTTCGCGAACCCCACGCGTGCGGCCACCACGACGGAACTCAGCTGTGGGCTTGAGCTCAAGCACTACACCAGTAAATTTCTCATCAAACTCAGCAGCACTGATCCAACGCTTGCCGACAGCCGGATCCATGATTCGCCACTGCCCACGACTCCAACCTTCTAGCACAACAAAGTGGTCAAATCCCCAGTAGAGAATGCCTGGAACCTGGAGATCACAGAGTTCCGCGCTTTCGACCGCGTAACCCTCGCAACTGACGCCGTAGGTTGCAGCCGCGGCAGTCAATTGCAAGGCACTGCTGCCATCGCGGCTGACCCCGCACACTCGCCGAGCTTCCTCAATGGCAATGTGCCGCCCGTGAAATCCAAGCACTGATACAAGGCATGCGGCACCACACTCAACTGCATCCATCTGAATGATCGTTGGCGTAACCACCAGACGTCGTCCGGGTGGTCGATACGGCGTATCCCGCGCGGCCAGTGGTGCGAGTGGATTCAGCACGGTGTCAGTCACTGCTGTGGCATCTCCAGTGTGCGCTCCGGTGCTACCCGCGCTTTCGTCAGCCACCGAAAGCCTGCTTGATCCAAGGAACGAGGAGCGAGATTGGTGCAACATCTTCAGTAACAACATCAACATCACACAGCGTTCCAGGTGTGAGCGGCCGCGGGTAGCCAGTTCCACCAGTCCAACGCAATCCGGTTGGTGAATCTGGATTCAACTGAAGATCAATGACTGCTGAAACAGTTCCTCCGTAGCGCCGTTCAATGTCTTGGGCGACTTCTGGACTGTTAATAATTCGTAGAAAAGTCTCGCGCGTTCCAATCACTGGCTCAATAGCGCTAACTCCCGCACTGATGACGCCGAAGCGTTCACGATCAGCAATCGATGGCTCAACGTGCGCATGCATGTCCTTACGAACCCGCTTGCCTTCAGTCAAAGGGAAGAACGCATAGCAGCGAAGCCGACCATCGCCTGCATCGGAAATGATTGCCACCGTCCCGCCTCTAAGCACTACATCTCCTGGAGCTCGCGTGAGCTGAACTATCTTGCCAGGACGGGGCGCGATGACATTTCGCTCAGAATCCATGCGCGCGGCAAGCTGGCGAACGAGTGCATCTGCATCGGCAATGAGGTTGTCCCGCCGCTGCTGGTCTTGCTGCCGCTGGATAATGACACTAGAACGGTCGGCATCAATCCGAAGCAACTCACTGCGTGCATCGGAGAGGGTGCGCTCAATCTCAAATGTTGAGTTAGCAATTGCTAGGAGTTCTGACTCAGCCAAGAGGCCTTGGCGCACCAGATCACGCTTGACCTCCACCGCTTTGCTGAAATCGACAGCAATGGCTGCGGCTCGATCAATACGACGTCGACACTCACTTTCGCGCACATTGATGGATGCTGTGATGGCGGCAGTCGCAACATCTTCCGCAGCAGTCAGGCTGGCATCTTGCTCCCGCAGTCGCGCCGCGGCAATCTGGGCGTCGATCTTCTGAGCCTCAAGCAAGGGATTTGCAACCACGGCGAGTACCTGACCTTGCACAACGCGATCGCCGGGCTTGACCTGCAAATCACCGATGCGACCGTCGGCAGGAGCTTCTGCGGCAACCACCATGGATCCCTCTATGAGAATTCCCATTCCGCGAACCATGAGAGGAATGGTTCCAAAGAATGCCCACGCTGAAAATGCAACGATGACTGCGGATGCGCCTGCCACCAATATCCACAGGCGTGGAGATACAATTGGAGCTACACGGTTGATGCTCTCCGGACTCGAAGCGGAGTCAACGGCGCGTTCTCGGAAAATGTGGTCTTCACCGTCCATGGAGTCGACCGGTGCATACTAGCGAATGAACGCGAATCGACTCACTTCTGCGCCTGCCAACCGTACTGCTCGTAACGGTGGCTGAATGTGCCGTCCGGGCGGAGGTCTAGGACCCCGTAGCCCTCAGGAATGCCTTCTAGCGAGCCCTTCCACCACGAACCACAGACTGCTCCGTCACAAATGTACGAGATGCCATCAATCATGCAGTGGTCGAGCAGGTGGACGTGCCCGCTTAGGCAAACCTTCACGTTTCCAGCCTGTTTAAAGAGATCATGCAGCAATGTGGCATCGGTGTGCATCTCCCCGTTGACGATGACCGTGTCAGTTCCAACGAACTCCCGGGAGCGGGGCGCGCCGTACGTCAGTGCGGCTAATGAAAGAATTGGAATATGCGAAACCACGGCCACAGGCATCGATTTCGGGGTGGCTGCTAGGGTTTGCTTCAGCCACTCATACTGCGCTTCGTCAAGGTAAG
>JBIKQN010000191.1:0-4241 GCA_044349615.1 Phycisphaerales bacterium | reverse complement strand
AGCGTCGTGCCATTCTCAAGGCTCGTTGGCACAGTACCTCCGGTTGGTACGGCGAAGGCGCCAAGATCCACGGTGCTTGTTGCAGAAGTGGAGTTGAGGTTGATGACCACTAGCACGGTCTCAGCCGCATCACTTCGCACAAAGGCATAGATCCCAGTATTCGGACATGTCACCGGCAGGTAAGCGCCGCGCCGCAGTGCCACGGAATTTCTTCGAACAGCAATGAGCGAGCGATAGGTTTCTAAGATTGATCCCGCAACGCCTTTCTGCTCCTCCACGCTGCGGCCATCGTTGTTGGCGGCATATGTTGGTGGTGCAGTGCCTGTCACGATGGCGGGATAGTTCGTCATCGGCGCACCCGCTACGGCCTTCCACTTGAACGGCTCGCGTAGTGGAATGTCATTAGCGTCGGTGGTGCCGCCAGCTTTCGATCCCTTCATGCCAATCTCGTCACCGAAATAAATGTTCGGAGTGAATGGCTGCGTAAAGAGGATTGCGGCCGCCACTGTTTGACGTGCGTTATTGCTACCGAAATCAGACGCAAGACGGTTCGAGTCATGGTCACTCGTCTGCGCAACAATGAACTTTCCGGGAGGAACTGCGGCAACAGTGGTTGCCATCGAAGAGTAGAGCCTTGAAGCGTTTCGGTCATTAACCGCCCCGCGCGCAGCAAACTGCCAAGGTTTAGTGATCACCGCATTGAAAGCATTGACGGTGAGGAGGTCGGTGCCGTAGTTGCCCCAGTCCGACGGTTCGCAGAAGATGAAGACATCCGGACGCACCGCGCGCAGTGCTGTGCACCATGTTTCCCAGAAGGTGATGTTGGCGCCCCAGCCTTCGCCGCCGCTCGCCCATGCGTGGTCAAGCCGAAAGCCGTCAACGCCATCAGCAGTATTGCCGTCTCCGTTGGGGTCGAGCCACTTCTTTGCCCAGTTGGTGACGGTGTTCACGGCAGAGGCGTTGACAAGGTTCCAGTGGATGAAGCCAACTTGTGCACCGCTCCAGGTGTTGTAGAGAGAGCCAACGTACGACGTGTTGCCAGAGTTAGTGAATGCAAGCCATGGGTCGTACACACTCGATGGATTCGCGTAAGCCGATGCGTAGTACGGCGAGTTCTGGCTGATGCCATACGCCACAAAGTCCAAGATCACCTTGATACCGCGCGCGTGTGCTGCGTTCACGAATGCCAGAAATTGCGCCTCGGTGCCGAAGCGAGAGTTGAGCTGGTCGGCAGGGCCGTGCTGGTAGCCGTGGTAGGCAGCCGACGGGAAGATCGGCTGCAGGTAGATCATGGTCACACCGAGGTACTGCAGATAGTCCAGACTCTCGGTGGCAGCGAGTCCGCCGAAGTCACCAAAGCGCGTGGACACGGAGCCCACCGTGTCGAGGTTTGAATCACGCCAAGCGATCGGCATGATTTGGTAGATGATTTCGTCCTGCGGCGCACGCACGATGGGTGGCGCGTCAGCGATTGCCGACGCAGCAAAGAGCAGCGCGGCAAGAGTAGTGGCAGCAGGGTTCAGGAAAGACACACGGGTAGCCTAGGAGATGGGCAGTGAAATACCAAGGAGAAATTATGGGGCGAAGGCTAGACTCCACTCCATGAAGCAGTCCTTCAACGCGGCCTCGTGCCAAGTTCGTCACGAGGTCTACGCAAGATGTGGCTGATTCGCCTCTCGGTTCGAAATCCGTATGTGGTGGCAGCATTCGCGCTGGTGCTTGCAATTCTTGGAATTCTTTCGCTGACGCGCATTCCGGTGGACATACTTCCGGTGTTCAAGTCGCCTGCCGTGCAGGTTCTTACTTACTACCCGGGGATGCCAGCGTCATCCATTGAGAAGACGATCACTAATCGTATTGAGCGGTGGGTGAATCAGGCACCGGGTGCACGACTTGTGGAGTCGCGTTCGGTTCCTGGAGTCAGTGTTGTCAAGGTCTATTTCCGTGATGACATTGATCCGAACGAGGCACTGACACTCACAAACTCGCTAGCGCTTGGTGCTCTGCCGAATCTTCCGCCCAACACGCTGCCGCCAGTTGCACTGCCATTTGATGCAACAGGAACTATGCCAGTTGGCATTCTTACTGTGACCAACCTTGCGATGGACGATGCGCGACAGAAAGACATTGCGCGTATCAATGTTCGCAACATGCTTGGCGCCGTTCCTGGCTGCATTGCGCCAGTGGTTGTGGGTGGTCGTGATCGAAGCGTGATGATTTACCTTGATCCGGCAAAGATGGACGCGCGCAACTTTGCGCCCATGGATGTTGTTGCGGCGTTGCGGCGCGGCAACCTGATGGTGACTCCGGGTACTGCATACTTTGGAGCCGAGCAAGTGTTGTTAGACAGCAACGCTATGGTGGACCGCGTGGAAGATCTGAACGATCTTCCTATCACGCTTGGTCCCCAAGCAACCGTGCTACTCCGTGACATCGGGCGAGCAGAAGATGCGTCAGCCATTCAGACGTCGCGCGTACGTATTGACGACCGGAATGAGGTGTTCGTACCCGTGTACCGCCAGCGCGGGTCGAGCAGTTTGAGCGTGGTTGATGGAGTTCGCGCCAGTATTCCAAGCATGGAAGAGCGGCTTCCCAAGGGTACGAAGCTTGATTTGGTGATGGACCAGACCGTTGCAGTGCGATCCGCGCTTGGCTCGCTGGTCTTTGAGGGAATTGTGGGAGCGGTGTTGGTTTCAGTCATGATCCTTCTGTTCTTGGGTGACTGGCGTATGACTCTCATTGCAACCATGTCAATCCCGTTAGCAGTCATGGGTGCCATCATTGGCCTCTATGCCACGGGCAACACCATCAATGCAATGACTCTCGGCGGCTTGGCGCTGGCAATCGGGCCGCTTGTGGATGAGGCGATTGTGGAGTTAGAGAACAATCACCGTAATTACCACATGGGGAAGTCGCGGATTCGCGCAGCGATCGATGGCTGTTCGCAGGTCATGGTGCCGGTGATGGTGGCGGCTTGCACCACATTTATTGTGCTTGCGCCGCTTGCGCTGCTGCCTGGTATCGGAGGATTTTTGTTCCGTCCGTTGACGCTCGCGGTGGGATTCGCCATGTTGACATCGTTCATACTTTCACGCACGTTTGTGCCAATGATGTGTGCGAAGTTCCTGCCTGATGATCATCGACGCGCTCGGAATGAAGTGAATGCTCATGAGCGCGCTACGCGGCCGCCGGGTGTGGTTGCGAAATTGTCGGCGCAGTTCCAGCGCCGCATCGACGGATTGGCGGCTCGGTATCTAGCGAGCCTTGTTTGGTGTCTTGCAAACCGCTCGAAGGTAGTGGCTGCGGTGTGCCTGCTGTTTGTTGGCTCGCTCGCAGTGGTTCCACTCATCGGCCGCGAGTTCTTTCCGCAGGTAGATGCCGGGCAAATTGTGTTGCGTTTGCGCGCGCCTTCCAATCTTCGCTTGGACGCCACAGAAGAGCGGGTCAAGGATGTGGAACTCTTTCTTAAGAAGACAGTGCCTGCAGCAGAACGAGAGATGATTGTTTCAGAGATCGGTCTGAATCCGGACTGGTCCGCGGCATACACCACGAATTCAGGGCAGCAAGATGCGGTCATTCGCTTGCAGCTAGGAAAGAGTCGCTCTAAGAGTTCACAGGAGTGGGCGGCGGAGATTCGACGCGCCTTTCTTGCAACGCCGGAGTTTGCAGACCTGCGTATTGACCTTGATACCGGCGGCATGATTTCCACCGCTTTGAACTATGGAGCGTCTTCGCCCATTGATATTGAGATTGAAGGTGGAAGTAATGCGGACGCGTTTGCCACGGCGCGCAAGGTGCGTGACCTTGTTGCGCCGGTAAGGGGAACGGCAGATGTTCGGATTCAACAGCGAGACGATGCGCCATACTTGGTCCTAGATGTTGATCGCGTGAAAGCTGCAGAGTTGGGACTATCTGCCGAAGATGTGGTGTTGCAAGTGGTGGTGGCACTCAATTCAAGTGTTTCCGTCAATCGCAACTTCTGGATCGATTCGCAGTCTGGCAACCAGTACTTTGTAGGCGTGCAGTTTCCGGAGGATGTTGACCGAACCATGGACGATGTGCTCTCGCTGCCGGTAAAGGGCGCATTGCAGCCAATGCCTGTCAATCTCGGCAGCGTGGTGACACCGCGTCGCACTTCGGGTGCAGTGGAAATCAATCATGCTGGATTGCGCCGCGTGGCGAATGTCTTGGTCAATATCGAAGGTCGTGATCTTGCTTCAGTGGCCAGCGACATAGAGTCA
>JBIKQN010000190.1:0-4246 GCA_044349615.1 Phycisphaerales bacterium | reverse complement strand
TGGCTCTCCTTACGAGCGACTGCAGCGACAACACGGTCACGACCGGTGTACGCCGAAACTCGGCGGCCGTCCCGAACCAAGGGCGCTTGGAGCGAGGACGATGGAAACCCCACGCGGGGTTCCCGTGCGACGCGGTGTCCACCTGTGGGCCGCGTCGTCCCCACCGACTGGTGGGGAAACGTCGGAAGTTACCGAGAAATCATGTTGATCGCAATGGCTGCGGGGGTGGGAAAGTGGCAAATGCTCAATAACTCCGGCGTTATGCGCCGCAAGGAGCGGTGTTTGGTGGGGGGCGCGGTTGAGCGGCAGCGGTGGCGGCTTGGCTGGGCGGAATCGCGCCTTGTCAGACGGCGGTCGCTCCCACCTGACGCAGCCACAGGCGTTCCGTGCCGTGGCCAGCGAATCCGGTGGCAACCACCACGCGGTCGCGTGTGGAGAGCAGTCGCGCGGTCCGCAAGAGGCGTTCGGCCGCGCGGACAAAGTCTCGCGAATCCTTTGGATGCGCCATGCGGATAGCGCGCACGCCACGGAGCAGGGCAAGCGTGCGCAACTCAGCATCGCTTGAACCGAACGCGTAGATGGGGACATTGACATCAGTTTGGCTGATGAAGCGCACCGAACGGGGATCGGTCCAAGCGATGATGGCGCGCGCATGGCTTTCGGTTGCCATCTGCGCCATGCTGCGGGCGAGCACAGCGGCGGGTTCGTCGCTCTCCACCAATTCGCGGGAGCGCAGTGCGCGAGGCGGTTGTTTACACAGCCATCCTTCGGTTTCCTGTGCAATGCGACGCATGGCGGCAACGGATTCGATTGGATAGTTGCCGGCAGCGGTTTCGCCGCTCAACATCACTGCATCTGCGCCGCCGAAGATGGCGCTTGCAACGTCGGACGCTTCGGCGCGTGTTGGGAGTGGGGCTGCAATCATGCTCTGCAACATCTGGGTCGCCACGATGCATGGAATTGCTGCGCGTTCGCAGGCGGCTTGAATTCTGCGTTGTTCAACAGGGACGCGCGCAAAGTCAAGTTCAATGGCCAGATCGCCGCGTGCCACCATCATGGCGTCGGCTTCGGCGGCGATGGTGTCGAGCGAATTGAGCGCAACTGGACGTTCGATTTTGGCAACGATGCTGGGTGTGCGGCTTCGCGTTAACTTTGCAGTGCGTGCAAGCGTGCGGCGCAGGCTGACGATATCTGCGGCGGTTTGTACAAATGACAGTGCAACAAAGTCAGCGCCTTGCCGGACTGCCCAATCGGCGAGGACTCGGTCGCGTGCTGTGGGAGCGGTGAGACTGACTGCGGTCTCTGGAAGATTGACGCCCTTGCGGCTTGAGATGAATCCGCCGACTTCGCAGACGCACTCGACGATGCCGCGGCGGTTTGCACGCACTCGCAGCTGCACGGCGCCGTCATCGATGAGCACGCGGTCGCCGGGGCGCACATCATTGGTGAAGTGCTTGTAGTCCACGTGAAGTGTGATGGGGCGTGCATTGGGGTTGATGTTGCCGGTGCCGCGCGTCATGCGCACCGAATCGCCGTGATGGAGTCGAATGGATTCGTTCCGGTCGATCATGGTCAGGCGAATCTTTGGTCCGGGCAAGTCAGCCAGGATTCCGATCTCAAGTTTGAGTGTCTTGGCGACCGTGCGGATGGAAGCGATGGTGCGGGCGTGCGTGGCGGGGTCGCCGTGACTCATGTTCAGGCGAAAGACGCTGACGCCGGCGCGAGCCAGTTTTGTGAGCATTGCCGCGGAGTTGGTGACAGGACCAACGGTTGCAACGATGCGGGTCAGGCTGCGTTCGGTATGAAAGGCCGTGTGCGCTCGCGTCATGTTCATGGCGGGAATACTACGATCCGCGAACCATGCTTCAGAAGATCTTTAAGGCCTATGACGTCCGCGGCGTTTACCCTGAGCCCCTCAATGAAACCGATGCGTGGCAAATTGGCTACGGGACGGCGCGATTCCTGTTGGAGACGGCTTCGAAGGAAGGGCGGACGGATGCGGGTGCTCGGGTAGTGGTTGTTGGGCGTGACATGCGCAAGAGTTCGCCGAGTCTGGTCCGTGCGCTGAAGGACGGCATGATTGAGGCTGGCGCGCATGTTGTTGATGTCGGCATGGTGGATACGCCGTTCACGTACTTCGCTGTGAATGCGTTGAACGCCGCGGGCGCAGTGCAGACAACGGCGAGTCACAATCCGGCGCAGTACAACGGCTTTAAGGTGAGCGGTGCGGGCGCGAAGCCAGTTGGGCAGGAGACGGGGCTCGGCGCGATCAAGGCGATTGCGGAGGGCGCGCGCAAGGGCATGGGACCCGGTGGCGGTAGCGAGGAGATGCGCGACCTATGGGACGGGTACCGCGCGCATTTGTTGCCGCTGTTGCCGAAGGAGATCTTGGACGGGACGCGCACTCTTCATGTGGTGATTGATGCGTCCAATGGAATGGCGGGGACGATGGTGCCGCAGGTGTTTGGTGCGGTCAAGGGGTTGAAGATCACGCCTATTAATTTCGACAATTCCACCGGGGAATTTGTGCATGAGCCGAACCCGTTGGTTGAAGCGAACCTGGCGCCAACGCGCGAGGGTGTTCGCACGCTGAAGGCAGACTTTGGTGTGTGCTTTGACGGTGATGCGGATCGTTGCATGGTGATTGATGAGAAGGGTGAGCCGATTGGCTGTGATTTGCTCACGGCTTGGCTTGCGCAGGGTTGGTTGAAGGCGAAGCCCGGGGCATCGATTGTGTATGACTTGCGCAGTACGCGTTCTGTGGAGGAAAGCGTGCGAGCGGCGGGCGGTGTGCCGGTGGAAGGGCGCGTGGGACACGTGTTCATGAAGCAGAAGTTGCGAGAGACTGGTGCGCCATTTGGCGGTGAACTAAGTGGTCACTTCTACTTTGGTGACATGTGGTGCACTGACAGTGGAGCGCGTGCATTTATCAATGTGGTGAGTGCGTTGGTGGCGGCGGGTGAGACCGTTTCCGCGTGCATTGCGCCATTTAGGCGTTACTGCCAGAGCGGCGAGATCAATTTCGAGAATGAGGACAAGCAGGGGGCGCTTGACGCGTTGCGTGCGAAGTATCCGAGTGCGAAGTTCCACACACTTGATGGTTTGAGCATGGATTGTGGTAGTTGGTGGGCGAACATCCGGATGTCAAACACGGAGCCCCTGTTGCGACTGAACCTTGAGTCGCGTGACGCGGCGACGGTGGAGGCGATGGTGAAAGAGTTGGAGCCAATCCTCGGCCACCGAGTCGCCCATTAAATAGGTGCCTGGCACCACTGTCCCTATTTTCAGAAGTAACGCCGTTCCTAGACATGGGGTGGCGAACTTTGACGTGGAGTTCTGCGCTGCCTTACGGGCATGTGCCGCAGGTCACAGAGGTCGAGTCGCCACACATATTGCCGGCGATCTCCTGCGACCATGTCCCCTCAAGCAATTTCACCCAAACTGCGCCATAGAGGCGCCGCTGAACGGCAGGTGCAATGAGATAGTTAATGACGGATTGTTGCGTTAGCGTCGAAACACCGGAAATTAGGGACAGGGGTGCCAGGCACCTATTTACTCGCCGGGGATGTGGGTGATGATGCCTTCCCAGGGGCTGCTGGCGTTGGCGTACAGCTTGCGGGGGATTCGGCCCGCGCGTGCTGTGTGCCAGCCAGCATCCAACGCTAGGCGCATGGCGTGTGCCATTCGCACCGGGTCCTGTGCATGCGCAATTCCCGTATTGAGTAACACGCCGTCTGCACCCAGTTCCATCGCATGCACGATGTCACTTGCCGTACCAACACCCGCATCCACAATCACCGGGTAATCCGCGCTGCCGCCTTGCTCTGCAAGTTTCAGTCGGTCAATCACCATCCGGATCGCCGCAGGATTGGCAATGCCACGGCCACTGCCGATCGGACTTCCAGCCGGCATCACACTCGCAGCACCTGCATCTCGAAGCCGCGCAGCAATGATCGGATCATCGCTCGAATAGCAGAGCACCGTAAATCCGTCCTTCACCAACTCCTTGCACGCCTCAAGCGTTCCCACCGGATCAGGAAGCAGCGTTGTTCGGTCGCCCAGCACTTCTAGCTTCACCCAGCCTGCGCCTGGATTTCCAAGTTGCTCCAAAATCTCGCGGCCGAGCCGGGACACACGTACCGCATCGTCAGCAGTAAAGCAGCCGGCAGTATTCGGCAGAATGGTCAGTCGCTCAAGTGGCAAGAAGTCCAAGATTGATCGCCCCTCTGCATCCACAAGCCGCTCG
>JBIKQN010000189.1:0-4250 GCA_044349615.1 Phycisphaerales bacterium | reverse complement strand
GAGTCTCGGGTGCCAACCGGACGAACAGTTTCGGTCGAGGCTAAGCGGAACCTGGTGGAGCGCAGCCGTCCGCGTCCGAGGGTCCCGCGCGCAACGGAGGGTGCGGTGGAATACACCACTCACTTCACCGCGCGCAACGGAGGGTGCGGTGGAATACTCAACTCACCTCCCGCGGAAAATGGGGACAGGGGTGGACGGCACCTATTTAGGGGTGGGATTGAAAGAGGTGGACCCAATCGGCTGGGGTGAGGGTCTCTGGGCGGCGCATTGGGTCGAATCCTGCAGCAGCGACGGATTCGCGGTTCAGGATTGCTCCCAGTTGTTTCCGCCGTTGGCCGAAGACTCGTTGCACGAAAGCTGTGAACGGTTCCCATGGGTCGAAGGGCCTTGCGCCTTGGCGTGGGCGGATCGCAAGCATCGCGCTCGTGACTTTGGGCGCAGGCCAGAAGCAACCCGGGGAGAGAACCGCGATTTGTTCTACATCGGCCAAGAGAGCCATCATCACGCTGATCGGTCCATAGGCTTCACTGCCAGCCTTTGCCATCAATCGGTCACCCACCTCGCGTTGGATAGTGACGAATTGACCGCGGCATTCTGGGTGGCGCTCAAGCAGCGTTGCAATCAGTGGCGTGGCGGCTTGGTACGGGAGGTTGGCAACGAGCGTGAACGGTCGACCCGCGAGCGCGCTGAGAATCTGCGCTGAAACAGCGTGTTTACCGTCCAAACAGTCTGCCTCCACGAGAGTCACGCGCCCGCTACCCGCGCCCATGCGGTGCGCGTTGCGTGTCCGCACAATCGCAGCCATGTCGCGGTCAAGTTCACAGGCGATCACTTCGCAACCGGCGTCTAGCAGCGTTTCAGTCAGCGTCCCCGTGCCTGGTCCAACTTCCAAGACCAAAGCGTCCGCAGGCAATGCAGCAGCGGCAACCAACTTTCGCAGCTGATTGTGATCATGCAAAAAGTTCTGCCCTAGCGTGTGCTTCGGTCGAATGCCGCGCGCTGCTAACTCGTCCTTGATCTCGGTTAGCGTCTGAGGCATGTCAGCGCGCGGTCGCCTCTGCTCGCAACTCGCGCAGCACTGTCACCTTAATCTCGCCTGGGAAGGTCATCTCTTCTTCCACGCGTTTGGCGATCTCCTGTGCAATTCGGAATGCATAGGCATCGTCAGCTCGCTTGGCATCGACCACTACGCGAACTTCACGACCAGCTTGAATGGCATAGGCCTCATCCACGAATTCGTGCTCTCGCGCGAGTGCCTCGAGTTGTTGCAGTCGCTTGACATACAGCTCCATGCTTTCGCGGCGTGCCCCTGGGCGTGCGCTACTAATGGCATCGGCAGCCATCACGATCGGCGTGTACGGGGTGGTGGCAGGAATGTCTGCATGGTGACCGCCAACGGCATTCAATACCGCCTCGCTCTTCTCGCCGTGTTTACGCAGGAATTCCACACCGATGGCTGGATGTCCACCTTCCATCTCGTGATCCATCGCCTTGCCGATGTCATGCAGGAAACCCGCACGGCGCGCGATCGTGCCATCAAGGCCAAGTTCGTCAGCAATCATCTGGCACAGGAAAGCAACTTCCACGGAGTGACGCAGGACATTTTGGCCGTAACTCGTGCGGAACGCCAGCTTGCCCATGGCTTCAATCACCTTCGGATGCATGCCGCGGAGGTTGGTCTCCAAGATGGCGGCTTGTCCATCCTTCTGAATGCGCTCGTTGATGTCGCGTGTGACTTGCGCCACCAGTTCTTCGATGCGCGTCGGATGGATGCGCCCGTCCGCCACAAGGCGCTGAAGTGTCTCTGCCGCAATGGCCTGCCGCACCTTGTCGAAGCAACTCACGCTGATGACTCCTGGTGTGTCATCAACAAGAATGTCTGCGCCGGTAGCACGCTCAATAGTGCGAATGTTCCGACCTTCGCGTCCAATGATTCGTCCCTTCACATCATCGCTCGGGATCTTCACGGTACGAACGGTGGTCTCGGTTGCATTCTCCGCCGCGTAGCGTTGGATGGCTAGAAGAGTGATTTGCCGCGCCTTGTCGCGCGCGTCACGCTCTGCCTCTTCCACAATTTTCTGCGCAAGCACGGCTGCATCATGGTCGGCATGCCGGCGCACTTCGGCCATGTAAAGCTCGCGCGCCTCGTCCATCGTCATGCCGGCGATCTTCTCGAGACGTTCATGAACCATGGCGCGCTCTTGCTCAAGACCAGTCTGCAATTCGGTGGTGCGCTTCTCAAGATCAGCAAGCCGCTGCTCACGGGATTCCAACTTTTGCTCCCGCTGACCAATCTGCTCCAGCTTGCGATCGAGCGTTTCCTCGCGTTTTTCAGCCCTAGCCTGTGAAGCCTTGACATCCGCCAGGGCGGACTGCATCTCGCGGTCAAGGGCGTGACGGCGCTCTGTGGCGGCTTTCTCAGCCTGCAGTTCGATGGTCTTGCTTCGGGCTTCTGCCTGCGCTCGGGCTGCGGCAACAACACTCTCCGCCTCCTTCGTGGCACGGGCGATGGACCGGGTCGAGAAGTGCTTGACCAAGGTCCACATGATGCCAGCGCCAACGATGGGCGCGGCGAGGACGATCAGGATGAACAACCAGACTTCAATCTGCATGACAGCGCCTCCTCGGCGAAAGCAACGAGGTGCGGCACAGGGATGCGTTCCGATCTGCAGAGAAACTGCAGCCGACCCAATGATTGACGAGAGATTAAGACTCCACCCATTCCCAGTAACGGGGATGGGGGTGATGTTCAGTTGTTGTTCAGGAAAGCATCATGGTGATGGGCGGTACCAAACCTAGTTTCCACGCTTTCATTGCCTTACACTGCAGTGAGCACATCAGAGGTTCTTAATTCAAAGTCAAATCTATCAACCGGATCCCCAGCCCATGCTGTGGTCGGTTGCCTTGGAGCGCTCCGGTTGTGACCGCAAGCACTCTTCGGATGGTCGGTCGGAACGGCTTATGAGCCGCACTCCGTCCGTTGAAACCCGCCGTCGAACGGTCGGGTGGAAGACCGGATTGTAGTGCGAACGCCTGACATCACAACCCTGCATCAGGCCGTGCCGGCTAGTTTCCGGACTGTGAACATGAAGGTCTTCTTCATTGCCGAGTGCATGGCCCAAACCACGCCAACGCCGAGGGCGGCGGCAGCGAGGGATCCTGCAGCAAGGAAAATTCGGTAGGTGGTCACCCCTTGCTGAAGGACCTCGTCAGCGACCGATTCTGGAGTAACGATCGCCGCCACAAGGTTGATGGGGGTCAGAGCATTCATAAACGCTCCAATGGCTGGGATGCTGCCCCCTGCCGCCATGCCACACAGACCAAGGACAAGGCCAGCCACACCAGTGGCAAACACCGCGCCGACCGCGCTTCCGATGGTCCCCTTGCTCTTGATTGACCACTGCAAGCCAACCATCACTGCAAAGGATGTGAAAGCCAACATCCCCAGTGGGTATTCAAGCGCGCCCTCTGGGAGCATGGCCGGAATCACCAGTGTGGCCGTACCGGACGCAACATTCACAGATGATCCGCCAGCAACGCCCATGCCGTTGGCAAGCACATAGACGGCCGATGCGGCGAGCGTGATCGTCGGCACCATCAACATGGGTGCTAGGAATTGAATGATCCCCCGCAACTTCCCAGCGATGTACGGCCCTGGCTGAATCGGTGTGGTGAGAATGATGTCAAGCGATCCATCCTCGCGTTCGCGGCTCACTGCAGTAGCACTCATATTGAGCGCGGTGAGCACAATCACCACGGATTCCGCGGCCACAACTGTCTGCAGTGCAAGTCGGAACCCATCCATCGACAGCGCGCCAGTGCGATGCAGCACGGGCAGGAGTAGCCCACCAAGAATGCCAACACCAACAAAGCCCCATCGACCAACGAGTGCCATCAGGCTGGTGCCACGCAATTGACTTTCGCGCCAGGCAATTGGATTGTGACCAACGCGCATGGACTCTCGCCCATCGGTCATCGGCTTCTGCATCAATCGCCGCCACCATGGCGTTCGGACGGTGCGCGCTCCCAAGGCGCGCACGGCAAACGTGCTCGCTGCCATCAGCAATAGTGAAAGTGCAAGCATGACCAAGCAGTAAGTGCGTGCTGGGTGCACCATCCATGCTTTGGTGATCCAGCCTGGCTGCTCAAGCGACATCGGCGCATAGGTGGCTGGAAGCAGCAGAGATTCCATAGCCAGGAATGGATTGACTGGTGTGAACACCGTTGTGGACTGGGTGGCGCTTCCGGCG
>JBIKQN010000006.1:0-13502 GCA_044349615.1 Phycisphaerales bacterium | reverse complement strand
GCTGCGGGAGGCACTGCCGCATCCTGTTGTGACTGAGCATGAGCCAATGCAGCCGACCAGATCACGCCTGAACTGATCGCAGCGAGCAACTTGGCGTTCATCCGCACGCTGCCCGGATTCCCAACACGGCGTAGAGCCACGAGGGACGATGGGTATCGGTCAATGTGCTCAGGTTGAGGCACGGTCATCTTTCGGTTCGTTCGTTCAATCCACACGCACCCTTACGCTCGTCGGCTCGGGTCGGTGCGGTCGCCTTTTGAAGAAGGCGCCGCCAACCTGACAAAGTCCAATGTTCCCATCAAGCAAGCAAGTAAATCTCCGTGCTTCTCGCCATCTTTTTCCAATTTCTGACCGCACTATATATCCGATCTAAGTGCCCATCCAGCAGAATGTTGGATGCATCCAAGCCCTCTCTTGACCCTTAGGGAACCTCGATCGGCTCGGGGGCGGGTGCCGCCGGGTTGCTGAACGCCGAGTTCGGCAGGCCAAACTCCACTGAACTCTGGTCGAGGAGCTGATTCGGGGCTCCGGCTGGGATAACGCCCTCCCCTGACGAGCCCCTTGTTGGCTCCTCAGCCAACGCCAATGCCTTCCCAGACTTCTGAACCCGAGCAAGGCGATTGACGAAATCCACAAATTCACGCCCAGAAAGCGATTGGTTCTCGGTCCGTAGAGGCAGGACGTCCATGAACACCAATTCCTTGGTGGCGTAGCGCGGAATCGGCCCCATCACCCGCATGGACAACCCGCCCTTTATTCCCACGATTCGGCAAGCAGCCACCGACATCCAGCCAATCTGGGCGCTTTCGTCAGCAGGCGGATTCCAATTCCTAGAAACCCACTCCTTCTGCCGGGCAATAGCCACACGACCCTCATAGGTACTGGACAGATCCGCGCCATCGGCAAAGACAATCAGACCGTGAAGCGCATCATCGTTGGTGACAACCATCTGCTTCTCAAGCGCATCTAGAAAGTCGAGCTCCTGCGCTGCACGCGGATACTGATCCACGGCGCTGTCCTTGATGCGGGCGCGTTCGCATGCCGCGCAACAGACGAGCAGTAAAAGGCTGCTGATACACCTGGTGATGAAGTCATCAGAACGCATAGGTCGCTCCAACATAGATGAATTGGCGCGGCTGACTTTCGGTATCCGTGAAGAGCGGCGTGTTGGGTACGAAGACACCGTATCGAAAACTCATATTGAGATCGCTGAAGACTCGCCAGTCAATATTAAGGTCATACTCGCTACCAACAAGATTCGAGCCTCCGAAATTGGTCGGGACCGATATGGGCGCATCGGCGTCAAAGCGGGTGTACAGAAACGCCGTGCCACTGAAGCGAGTCTCACTGATGCCGTCGATTCCCTTGAACGGATTGAAGGAGAGCGTGAACGAAGGAATGATCATGTTGGACGCCTCAGGGGCGAGCACCAATCCGGTGTTCACATATCCAAGTGAATTGAAGGAAGTATCCGTCTTGCCAGGATTGATACCACCGTATGTGTTGCCGGAGTCAAGTCGATACACAGAGCCCGAACCAGCAAGCATCTGGAAGTCAACGCGCGCATCACTTGAATCGCGCGCTAGCCACGACAAACCAACCAACCCGGCCTGAGCAAGAATCGGAACGGTCTTCTGCGGTCGACCAAGTTGGTCAGGAGGGAGGCTCGAATCGTGCTTGATGGGATCGGAAAGAGTGGTGCCGGTTTCAAGCGCAAACTCAATGCGATAGATGATGTCGCCGCCAAGCGATCCATTGATTCCCGTGCCCCAGTACTGACTTTCGTAGTTGAATTTGGTCTCTACCTGAAACTCGGAAGGGACACCACCAGGCAACATTTCGGTCTGACCGGCATTCTGGTCCCACTGCGCAAGACCATATACAAATGGCATATGGGCGCCCACTTTGCCTTCCACCTTGCCACCCAAATAGAACCGACTCGTGTCCGTGTCGTATCCCGTACGCGATGTGTCCCAGTCAACCGTGTCATGCCCGGCAGTGATGCCTGCAAGACCACTCAGCGCCATCGAGCCAAAGCTTGCATCGGCGGTGGCTGCATACATGTAGTCCGCGAGGGTCAGACCATTGGCCCACATCACAAACTGCCGACCAACACGTGCCTTCGCCGTCCATTCACGGGTGGCGCCATCTTGCGCGGCCATCCAATTACTGAGATCTATTTCCGTCCAGTAGATCTCGCCGATCGGGACCTGCCAACCATCACCGGAGGCTGAGAAGTCACCAATGGTGTTCCAATCGTTGTACTCAATGCGAAGCCGACCGAAGAACCGCGCATAACTGTCAATCTCAACGCGACCATAAAGTCGAGCGTCATACGTATTCAGGTATTGCGCCTGACTGGACGAATCGTCAATCGAACTGAACCCGTAGCGGAAGTATCCGCCGTAGTCCATGAGTATGCGCTCGGCGATGGGAGTATTGGCGAAGAATTCGCGCCGATACTCGGCATCCTGCACATTCAGGAGCGTCTGAAGCTGCGCGGCCGGATCAGTTGCAGGTCGGAGTGCGTTGGCAAGGTTGGCGGGAGTCTGGGCGTATGCAACGGTAGCAAACGAAGCCATGACAAGAGCCATGGTGCCGCTACCGCGAGCCTGCCAACCGCTCCCACGATCCCACATGTCAATACGGTACCGGACTCGTGACAGTGCCGCGCATCGGGCGGTACGCTTGGAGCCATGGATCTTGTAGTCATTGGCACTGGTGATGCGTTCTCTGCCAAACATTTCGGCAGTTCTGCCGTTGTTCTCGGAAGCGGCGGCCAGTTGCTCATTGATGCACCCGATGCCCTGATGCGCGCCTTTGCACATGCGTCGGAAAAGACTGGGCTGACCATCGGTCCGAACACCATCAACGACATCCTGCTCACGCACCTCCATGGCGATCACGCCAACGGTCTTGAAGCATTTGGTTTCTGGCGTTGGCTTGAATGGCGTCGTGCCGGCCACCCACTGCCACGGCTGCATACCACCTCGCACACAGCCGAGCGGCTTTGGCAACGCTTGGCGCCGGCCATGGATCAGGGCGGCACTGCAACGCTTGCTGACTACTTTGAGTTGCGCATTCTTCCCAAGTCTGACACTGCGCAGATTGCTGGCCTAGCCGTGCAGCATCGCATGGGGCGGCACACGGTGCCTACCTGTGGATTCCGAATTTCCGATGGAACGCGAACACTTGGTTGGAGCGGCGACACCGCGTGGGATGCTGGCCATGTTGAATGGCTAGCCGCCGCCGACTTCATCGTTCACGAGACAAGCCCTGCGCCGGCGCACACACCTGTTGAGTACCTGAATGCATTGCCGGCCGCGTTACGCGCCAAGATGGGCTTGGTGCACATGCCCGATGACTTCGATCGATCATCGACCACCATTCGCCTCTTGAACGATGGCGAACTGCTGAGCATCTGACCGAACCGCGGTTGCGTCTCACCGAGCCGACAGAGCAACATACGTCAGCCCATGCGGACCGGTGTATTCCGCCATAGGACGGATCAACCGGTTGGCTGCTAGTTGCTCCATGCAATGCGCAGTCCATCCACTGATACGACTGATGGCAAACATGCAGGTGAAGATGTCTAGGTCAATGCCAATCGAGTGGTAGGTCGTGGCGCTAAAGAAATCGACGTTCGGATAGATGCCCTTGGCAGCCACCTCAGCCTTCATGATGTCCTCAATCTTGGTGGACATCTCATAGAGACCTTGATTTCCCGTGTCAGTAGCAATTTGCTTGGCAAACGTCTTCAAATAGCCAGCGCGTGGGTCATACGCCTTGTAGACGCGGTGCCCAAAGCCCATGATCCGATCCTTGCGAGCAAGGCGCTCCTTGATGTACGGCTCCACATTTTCCATGGTGCCGATTTCATTGAGCATATGCATCACTTCTTCGTTTGCTCCACCATGCAGCGGTCCCTTCAGCGTGCCGATGGCCGTGGTGATGGCGCTGTACATATCGCTGAGGGTGCTAATGGTGACGCGCGCAGCAAAGGTGCTGGCATTCAGGCCATGGTCAGCGTGCAGGATCAGGCAGACATCAAGTGCCTTCGCAACGGCAACCGTCGGACGCGCACCATTCAGCATGTTCAGGAAGTTGGTGGCCATATCCATCGATGCATCAGGGCGGACGAGTGGCTTGCCCTTGCGATGGCGATCGAAGTTGGCAACGATGGTTGGCGTCTTCGCCAGGAGGCGCACTGACTTGCGCCAGTTCGCTTCCGGGGTATTGGTGTCCGCCTCAGGATCGAACATTCCGAGAGCCGAGACCAGCGTCCGCAACATGTGCATCGGGTGAGCAGTCCGTGGCGTCTCGCGAATCATCTGCCACACGGGCTCGGGCAAGTGGTACTCGGCGCGCAACTCAGCGGACAGCGCTGCGAGTTCCACGGTCGTTGGCAACCGACGATTCCACAGCAAGAACACCGTCTCCTCAAAGGTGGAGTTGCGGGCAAGCGAGTCAATGTCATAGCCGACATACTCCAGGACGCCCTTGGCGCCATCAATGAAGGACGCCTGCGTCTCCGCGGCGATCGTGTTGGCAAGACCCTTGTCAAAAACGGGGGCGGCGGTCATCGGTACGGCTCCTGAGGCGAGTGCGGTCATAGGGGATTGCATACTCTACCCCGACTCGTGATTCCCATTGCAACCGACCAAGCCCCCCGCCGTACCCCGGTAGTCACCATCTCCCTGATTGTGGCTAACGCGCTGGTTTACCTCGTCATGCTCCAATCCATGCGGGGGTCCGACGACGCAGCGGCTTCGTTCATTTTTCGTTGGGGCCTCAGCCGAACGGCCTTTGAATGGTGGCAGCCGATCACCTACCTCTTTGTACATGACAGCGGGAGCCTGTGGCACTTAGGGGGCAACATGATCTTCTTGTGGGCCTTCGGAAGCGCTGTGGAGGGCCGCATGCGCCACGCGGGATTCTTGATCTTCTATCTCGTCGGCGGCATCGTGGCGGGGTTAGCGCAGATTTATCAAAGCGGTGCCCCGGTGATTGGTGCTAGCGGCGCCGTGTCTGCCGTCACGGGTGCGTTCATCGTGTTGTTCCCACGCGCCCGCGTGTCGGTGTTGTTCTTGATTTCAGTGGTCCCCGTTCCCGCCATGCTCCTCGTTGCGCTTTACTTCATGATGGATCTCTTTGGTGCATTCGGCGCAGGTCGCGGTGGCGTTGGCTACATGGCACACCTCGCTGGAACATTGTTTGGCATCACCGTGACACTCATGCTGATTGGCGTTGGCGCCATCAAACGCACCGACATGGATCTTCTCTATCTGCTCAAGCAATGGAATCGAAGGCGAGCCATGCGAGCAGCGCTCAGCAATGGTCAAGGCGCTGTCGGACCGTGGGCATCTGCTGGAAAGGATGCCGCGGACCGCGTGTCACAGAGCGCCGTTGGCGCAGCAACACCAGTCGTTCCTCCGAGCGCCGCAGCCCTTGAACGGGCCGCCAAGCGCGCACGCGATGATGCCAGTGCAGCCTTTGGGCGCGGCGACTTTACAGAAGCGTCAATAGCGTTTGAACGGGCTTTAGAACTAGCTCCCGCCGGAGCGGAAGCCGATGAAACGCGACTCATGCTTGCACTGATCCATGTACGGAAAGCCCCGGACAAAACCCGCGCCGCACGCGCATTGGCGTTGATTGGAGGCGAACTTCCGGAACGATTGCGTCCTCTCGCCGATGCCCTACGAGCGGAACTAGCCACGTGAGCGGCACCGCGGTGAAGATCTGTGGGGTTCGCACTGCAGACGATGCGCGTGCCGCTACAGATGCTGGCGCTTCAATGGTTGGACTGGTCTTCGTTCCGGGATCGCCCCGCGCCATCAACCGCGATGAAGCCGAAACCATACTGAGATCCATCCCAAGTGATGTGGAGCCAGTGGCGCTCTTGGCAGACCCACACGATGATGATCCCGTGTTGGCATGGTGGCGCGGACGTGTGCAGCTCCATGGAAATGAGTCAGAGAAAACGTGCCAACGCATCGCTGCGCGCGGCTTTACGGTGATGAAAGGTTTCGCTTACACGCCCGAGGCAGTGCTCCGCTGGAACGCATGTCATGCCGTTGACACGCTCGTCATTGATGGGCCGCGTGGCGGAAGCGGCATCCCGTGTGACCACGCCGCATTGGCAGTTCACATGGCAGGACTGTCGACACGCGTGTTACTTGCAGGTGGACTGACGCCAGAATCAGTGCATGCAGCAATCACAGCGGTCCACCCATGGGGCGTCGATGTCTCAAGCGGCGTGGAACGCCAACGCGGCATCAAGGATGCTCAACTCATAGCGCAGTTCTGCAGAGCAGCTGGCGTCACACCGCGACGCGCGCCGCCGAGCGGGCAATGATCCACTCTGAGATCTGCTGACGACGCGAGGGCCATCCCTTGCCAAATCGCTCGCTCAGGAAGTGCTCATAGAGCCCCATCAAGACTGCGTCGAATGTGCCGATCTGATCAAGGCGCTCTTCCGTATCTAATCGCGGTGTCTTGGCGGCCTCGCTGACGGGTTGCAATTTCAGCCCAGAAACAGCGAATCGATCGCCCTGTAGGACGCATTCGAATTCCTGCCCGTGAGCGGCGAGCAGCAATCCAAGTTTCCGCGGCCATTTACCTGCCTGCAGTGCCTTTGTTGCTTCCGGCGATTGCGTAGGAAGCGGACCGCGAAGCGATGCCTTGCCGCCCACGCCCCATGGGCATTCAACGTCAACCACCTTGTCGATGACCACCGCCACGGGAACCTTGGCCGTTTCGATGACGCCCTCACGAGCCTCCGCATTCCACCAGAGCCAGAGCAGAAATACATTCCCAAGGAAGTCACGCGGCTCGCCACCGGCGAGGGCCCACGGAACTTCCGGGCGCTTTGCTGCACGTCCTGACTGACTCTCTTGGCCGCGCGTCACTATCTCTGCTGGAGGGGCAGTGAATGCGTCGGGCGCCGCGTCGTCAAGATCTGAGGTCATGCCACGGGCACCCATGATGTCAGCCGCAACGCCACCGGCGGACCGGCGGGACAACTTGCAACCGTAGGTGCTCTCTACCAGCCCACGCAGCTCCTTAAAGGTGGTGTCGCTTGTCACTGGTGCTAGCACAGCACCGTGAACCAAATCAAAGAGCACTGGCACCATCGTGATGCGCCGGTACTTACCTTCGGAAATTTCTTCCTTGCAACGTCGCTCTGCATCGCCTCGTGCATCGCGCCGCGCAGTCCGACTTAGACCGCCGCCCGCTGCTTCATCTTCCTTGGTGCGGCGATCATCTTCAGCCATGGAGACGTAGGCACGGCGAATCTCCGATGGAACCTTGGCAACATCAACGCGCATGGCGCAGAGGATGGCTCCACTGAATCCACAGTGCTTCCATGCAAAGTCCGAGTCGAAGACATGACGCCCCGTGCACCAACCGCTCGCAACGCCCTCGTCAGAGAGCCCACGCGGCTTTACTACATGCTTACTGAGGAGCGCAAGCGCACCCTCATTGGCGTCATCCGGCAGGTCGCCAGAAACACCAAATCGGGAATAAGAAACGGTTCCGCTACGAAAGGGCATGCGTACAGTGTCCACGCAAACCTAGACCTAGGCTGCACAATCGACAGGTCATCCACTAAGGATCGGCCAAAGCGACTACCATATGAATTCTGCCGTGACTTTCGATCTGCGCCGACTTCTCGACGAGCACCGCCCCGATGGGCATCGGCTATTTGCTGAACATGTGAATCCTCGCTTTGCGTCGGTCCTACGAACGATTGGATTCGACCGATTCTTCGTGCGTGCTGAGGGGCAATACCTCTGGGATTCAGAGGGGCATCGGTACCTGGACTTCCTGGGCGGCTACGCGGTCTGCAACGTCGGCCGCAACCACCCAACAGTGAAGCAGGCACTCATCGACTGCTTGGACATGGACCTTCCGTCCATGGTGCAGTTTGACGCTCCGCCACTTGCTGGGATGTTGGCGCGGGAGCTCACGCGCCGCATCGGTCGCGGTCTGAACCGCGTCTATTTCACGAACAGTGGAACCGAGGGCGTTGAAGCAGCCATCAAGTTTGCGCGCACCGCCACTGGTCGTCCGGGAGTGCTCTTTGCTGAACGTGCGTTCCATGGACTGACCATGGGAGCACTTTCGTTGAATGGATGCCAGAGCTTTCGCCAAGGCTTCGGACCATTCTTGCCTGAGACCCGCATGGTGCGATTTGGCGATCTTGAAGATCTTGAAGGCGCACTGCGCGCGGGCGATGTCGCGGCATTTATTGTTGAACCGGTCCAAGGTAAGGGCGTCCACATTGCACCGCAGGGATATCTTGCGCAAGCCAGTCGCCTCTGCCACAAGTACGGCGCACTCTTTGTTGCTGACGAGGTACAGACTGGCGTCTGCCGTACAGGTGAATTCTTAGCGATCGACCATGACCCACAGTGCGAGCCCGACATGGTGGTGCTATCGAAGGCGCTGTCTGGCGGCCTGGTTCCAGTTGGCGCGGTGCTTGTGAGCCAGCGGGTCTGGGACAAGACATTTTCAAGCCTAGACCGGGCCATTGTTCACTCAAGCACCTTCCACATGGGAGCGCTCGCCATGGCTGCTGGGCTTGCGGTGTTACATGTCTGTGACGCAGAGGGTCTGGCTGCACGCGCCACTCGCATGGGCGCCCTGCTCCGGACTGGGCTAGAACAACTACGCGAGCGCTATGAATTCATCAAGGCGGTTCGGCAACAGGGGCTCATGGTGGCCGTTGAGTTCGGCGCACCGAAATCACTCACCTTGCGCGCTGCATGGAAGGCAATGAACGCCATCGAGCCGGATCTCTTTGCGCAGGCAGCCGTCATGCCGCTCTTTGAGGATCACCGCATCATCTGCCAAGTTGCTGGTCACGGGCAACCCACCGTAAAGTTTGTGCCGCCACTTGTCATTGATGAACACGACGTGGCTTGGGCTCTTGCCGCATTTGATGACGTGATGCGCGAAATGCATGGCTTAGGCGGACCTGCTCCGAAACTGCTCGCGCGACTCGCGCGCAATGCACTGACACGCCGAACCTATGAAGTGGCGGCAACCGAGAGTGGGATGGGTGTTGAGTGAGTGGTCATCATTCATTTCGACACCGATCCGCGGATCGGCTTGCGCAGTGGATTGTGGCGGCGCCAGTGGCAGTGGTGGTCAGCTGCCTGCTGCTAGCAACGGTTGCGGTTGCATGGAGTTGGAACCGAGTCCGCCTTGACGCGAATACCGATTCACTGATGGGTAACGACCGCCCGTATGTGGCGGAATACCTTCGATTTATTGATGAATTTGGTGATCTTGAGCATGCCTGGGTGGTGATTGATGCCGCTGCAGCGGATGGCACGCTGCACACGGGATCTGCGCAACTTGCCGTTGACATGATTGATGCTCGACTGCGCAAAGTCCCAAGTATTGAGCACATCAATTCACGAATCACTGTGCCAGAGCAAATGCGCTTGGCCACGTGGGCAATGTCCACCGCGGAACTTGCAGGACTCGTCGAAGGCCGCGATGCACTGCCCGTACTTGCTTCCGATGCCGGGACCGGATCGGTGCTTGCCGATGCGCGACGACGACTTGACCGATTGGTGACCGACGGTCTCTTCATGCCTCGCGAACAAGCTGAGCGCGAAGGAGCTGCTGCGTTTCTAGAACTCGCTGCCATTGCCTCCGCTGCGCCCAACGCCCCAGAGTTTCTTGGCACCCCTCGAGAAACCCGCTACCTCACAAGCGATAGCGGGCGGCTGCATTTCATTGGCGTGATGCCGCGCAAAGACTTCTCACGCTTTGAAGTGATTGACGAACCACTCGCGGCTATCCGCTCCGCGATTGCCGCCGCTCGAGTGGCGCTCCCAGATATTTCCATCGGCTTGACCGGCAAGCCCGTCCTGCAAGCAGACGAGATGGCCACCACCAATTCCGACATGAATGTGTCGAGCATTGTTGGACTAGTGCTCTGCACCGCCCTCTTCATGGCAGTGTTCCGCGGTGTCAAGTTGCCGCTCTTGGCACTCTTGGCCTTTATGGTTGGCTGTGCACTCACCTATGCAGCAGCAGCCCTGATCTATGGACGGCTCAACCTTCTGAGCATCGTCTTCATGCTGGTGCTTGTGGGCGTTGGCTTGGATTACGGAATCCACATGGTTGCGCGCTACTTGGAGGCGCGCCGACATCTACCCACCCTGCCTTCCATTGTTCACATGATGCGCACTGCGGTGCCGAGCAATCTTGCCGGAGCACTGACATCGGCGGGGGTCTTCCTGCTGGCGTGGTTTACGGAATTCCAGGGTCTGCGCGAACTGGGCGTTGTGTCCGGCGTTGGCTTGCTCCTCACACTGGCTGCCATGGTGGTCATGTTGCCGGCATTGCTGGTGATCTTTGACGCGCGGCTAGTCAAGAGCGCCGGAGCGAACACCCAGAAATCAGCATTCTTTTCGCAGCGTGAAGGCGTAGATCACAAACTCCTGCCAGCCGCTGCGTGGCGCGCAGTGATCATCTCCGGCGCACTGGCGTTAGCTGCTGGGTGGTATGGATTCACGCACATCAAGTTTGAGAGCAATCTCCTCAAACTGCAAGCCAAGGGGCTAGAGAGTGTGGAATGGGAACACCGAGTGATTGACGATTCCGCGTCTGCCAGTTGGTTTGGTGCACTCATTGTTGGCTCGATGGAGGAAATCCCAGCCATCACTGAACGCTTGCAGGCGCATCCAGAAGTCGGGGAAGTGCGGAGCGTGCTTGATGCGGTCGTCATGGACACGCCACAGCGCGTGGCGCTGCGCATGCAATTTGCCAATGCAGTGGAAGCTGCACCCGCCCGACCGCGTCGAACCACCGAATGGGACGCGAGCGCCGTTCGCAGCGCAGCCCAAAGGCTTGAATCACTGTCCGGATTTGCTGAGGGCGAAGCAGCAAACGCAGCCGCAAACATGCGCGCCCTCGCCCTTCGGCTTCACACCGTGGCTGATCTCGTAGAGCCAAATCAACGCACTCCAGGAGAAACCGCGCTCGCACGCACTGCCGTTGACAACGCCGTTGCACGCAGCCGCGCTGCGCTGCTCACCATGGCCGAGGGGGCACGCCGTGACTTGCGTTCCGCACTTCCAGAAGCAGTCCGTGCACAAATGGTGTCGCCGGGTGGGCGATACCTCGTGATGGCGCATCCAACCGGTGACATGTGGGAAACTGAGCCACTTGAACGGTTCGTCACCGCACTACGGGCGGAAGATCCGCACGCCACCGGGGCGCCGATGACAGTGAGCGAATCGATGAAGAGCATGGAGCGCTCGTTCCTACAGCAAGCCATCTTGGCCACGCTCATGGTGACGATTCTGCTGTGGGTTGACTTACGAAATGTGCGCGAGACACTTGCTGCACTCGGCTCACTGGCCATTGGCGTGGCGTGGACAGTTGGCCTGATGGCGGCGTTCGGCACATCGTTCAACCTTGCGAATTTCTTTGCCATACCCATCATGATTGGTTTGGGAATTGACAGCGCCATCCACATCACGCACCGCGCCCACGAGGGTGCGCTTGACCATGGGTTTGGGTCAACGCGCCGCGCAGTGATCGTGACAGCCCTGACGACGACGATCGGCTTTGGTGCCTTGATCCTGGCGCATCACCAGGGACTTCGAAGCCTAGGAATTGCCATGGCGGTTGGTAGCGGCTGCTGCCTTGTGACCGCGGTGTGGACGTTGCCAGCCCTGCTTCGCGTCATCGGCCTGCGCCCAAAAAACGGCGGATTGCGGCTTGTTAGCACTCAGGATGACGCTCAGCAACGCGGCGCCGCATGATTGTGCGCCTGACAGCGAGCGCGTCCGCACGCCTATGCCTCGACGGGCATACTCTTTGACCATGCAACGCTCACTTACCTGTGCAACACTTGCGATGCTTCTTGCTGGCTGCTCCGGCGGCGAACCCCAGGCTAGCGCCACCAAGGCTGCTGCTTCACAGCAGACAAGACAGGTGGCGTACACCGTGACTGGTATGCACTGCGGCGGATGCGCAGAAGCAATCACTGCCGAAGTTGCTGCAGTCAAAGGCGTCAACAGCGTGCACTGCACATTCGAATCAAAGTGTGCAGTTGTGGAGCTGAGTAATCCTGCTTCGCAGGCAGATGCAGAGCGTGCCATCACCAAGCTTGGCTACACCATCGAACCCTGCGCAGTGCCGGCTGCCATCCAGACTCAGCCTGCGGGTGCTGTGTCTTCCAAGTAAGTGGAACACACGTCGATCACGCGCTTCGCTGCTTCGTCCATCGATGCCGCAACGCGCGCGCCTGCGGCGTGCACATGTCCGCCGCCATCAAAGTGTGCGGCTAAGTGATTGACATCAATGAATGCACCGCCCGGGACTGCAGAGGGCTTGCTTCGGAAACTGAGCTTCACCAGTTTGGGGTCACTTTCAACAAGCAACACGCTCATTTCCACTTCACGAACGCTCATGGGTTCGTTCACAAGCCCTGCAAGATCATCGACGCGCGTACCTGTTTGTTCAAAGTCCGTGCGCATGAGGCGCATGATGGCCACGCGACCACCGCACGCGTAGGTGAGCGAACTGAGTGCGCGCCCCGTGAGAAGCGGGCGCCCCGGTGCATCGCCCTGCTCAATCATGCGGTACAGGCCGTCCTTATCAACACCGCAGGTGAGCAAACGGGCCGCTAATTGGAAGACCCGGTCGTCCGCGCCACTAAACCGAAACCATCCGGTATCCGTGGCGAGACCAACAAATATTGCTTCAGCAATTGTGTTTCGTGCTGTCCGCGCGGTTGGACCAAGCGGGATGCCCAACTCGTCAATGACTGCCACGAGCACTTGCGTGCAACTTGCACAGCCACGATCAACAATGCGCATCGGCGCCACCATATCGCCGCGCGCATGGTGGTCAACACCAACAACCAACGACGCGTGATCCTTCAGCCAGTCACGGCAATGTTCAAGCTGGCTCCATGCACCGGTATCGAGAACCACTGCAAGATCACAATCAGCGGCAGGCACAGCAAGCCCATGATCCACAAATCGAATCTCACCCTCAAGCGCAAGGCCGCGGATGGATCGATCGACTGGACCCGCAAGGACCGCATCGACCGTCATCCCCAATGATCGAAGCGCACGCGAGAGCGCGAGCACCGAACCCATGGCATCGCCATCTGGCTTGAAGTGGGTGGTGATGAAGAGCCTCTTCGCTGCGCGCAGACGCGTAACGAGTTCAGCATGGGTGACAGTGGTTGCGTAATCCATTGTTGACTTCATCGGCTACCTATGACGGGACGCTACGCGAGCGCAGCCGTGCGCGCGACATCGGCGCGTAACTGGACAATCAACGCCTCTGGGTTTGGGAATCGCCACTGTGAGCGAAGCCACTGTTCAAAGTGCACCTCAATCGACCATCCATAGCTGTCGAGTGCGGCTTCAAGCCCAAGAACATGAGCCTCGCACACGCGGGCGTTGGGACCAAAGGTGGGCTTGGTGCCTACTGAGATAGCGGCCGGATACTCCCTGCCATCA
>JBIKQN010000187.1:0-4284 GCA_044349615.1 Phycisphaerales bacterium | reverse complement strand
CGGATGTTCACTTTGGTGTTCCCGATTCATGGAAAGACCTGCAGTTGAAGGTGTACTGGCCAAACTCAAAGGGAGTGAGCCATACGCAGGTCAAGCATCCAGTGACGCCCGGTAGTACGGTCGAGTGTCCGTATCCATAGCCCGTTTGAGCATGAAACTCTGGCAGCCGAACTCAAAGGAGCGGAGACATCAGGTTGGCCAGATTCTCGGCGAATCGTGGCAACATGCCGCGCTTTTCCCACATGCGCTCATCAACCCGATCACTGTTTGCGATGTACGACTCCTGCAATCGGCGTAGTTGCGTGGCAAACGCGTTGTCGTAGGCCACGATGCTGGTTTCAAAATTGATTTCGTAACTGCGCCGATCGAGATTGGCTGTGGTGACAATTGCCAGTTCGTCGTCCACAGAGATGGTCTTTGAATGCAAGAAGCCGTGACGGTGTTCCCACAATTCCACTCCCGCAGCAAGAAGCCGCCCGTAGTTGGCGCGGCTAGCAAGGGCTGCCAATTTGCTGTCATTCGCTCGTGGCAAGATCAGCGTCACACGGAGGCCACGTCGCGCAGCTACTTCAATGGCTGCAATGGTGGCACTGTCGGGCATGAAGTAAGGCGTGGTGAAGACAATTTCCCGGCGCGCAAGTTGAATGGACGCCTGTATGAGCTGCGCCACCACATTGTTTTCGAAGTTCGGTCCCGACGGGATCATCTGAACAGGGACGCCGTGTGGCTCCACCGCGGGTTCCTCTGGAAGCTGCGGTGATCCATGGAGGCCAACCTCAAGTCCCCAGTCCTCCATAAACAAGATGTGTAAATCCCGTGCAATAGGACCGCGGATACGGATCCAGGAGTCGATGTACGGACCGAGTTTGCCCGTGCCGTTGTCCTTGAAGTCGGGATCGGCAACATTGCGGCTACCAGTTTGTGCCACTTTCCCGTCCACAACAATCAGTTTGCGATGATTGCGAATGTCCACTCGCTTCACGATCATGCGCAGAATTGACGCAGGAAGTGCGGCGGTGACATGAACTCCTTGCCGTGCAAGTTCTGTTCGCATGGGGCTGCGGAGGAATGCGCGAGAGCCGATATCGTCGAGCAGTAATCGCACCTTCACGCCACGTTGTGCGGCGCGGGCAAGTGCTTCGGCGACTGCCTTTCCGGTGGCGTCCTGCTCAAAGATGTAGAAGAGGACATCGACGCTCTGTTGTGCAGCGTTGATGTCGTCAATGATCCACTGCAGTTGCTCAGCGGCGTCGCCGCTCAGTTGCAGCAGATTGCCATTGAGCACTTCAGGTGCGCCGGATGATTCGGCAAGATGAGCCATCTGCGTATCGGCAGTGCTCATGGTGGCAGCAAGTACCCGGGGATCCCGCCATTGTTGGCTGATTCCAGCCACTTCCTTCAGAATCTTTGCATGGCGGCGGCGGCGGATGGCACCGATTCGATTTTCCCCGATGATGACGTAGAGAACCAAGCCTGCGATCGGGAGCGCAAAGAGTGTTGCAATCCAAGCGAGCGCAGCATTTGGCCGAAAGCCCTTGACCCAGACGATGCGCACGCTGAGGGCAATGTTCAGGATGAACGCAACGGTGACCATCCATCCGAACAACCCAGCAATCGCCGGAAGTCCGAAGGTCTTGTTGAGGAGCTCGTCGATCAGATGATCCATTGGTCATCCCCCATCGCACAGCCGCTGTAGGTCACTCGCAGATCTCAAGGATCTCGAAGCGCTTCTCGCCTTTGGGGAGATCAGCACGAACGGTCTCGCCAACATGGGACTTCATCAAGGCGATACCAAGCGGACTGGAAGAGGTGACTTCAATGTAGTCACCATCGTCGTCGGTTGGGTTTCCAACCAACTTGAACTTCTGCTTCTTGTTCGTGGTGGTATCGCGGAGAAGAACCGTGGCTCCAAGGAACACCATGTCCTTCGGGACGGCGGAGTCGCCAGCTACTTGCGCGGTGCGGAGTCGAGCCTCAAGTTCGCGAATCTTCGCCTCAATGAGACCTTGCTCCTCACGCGCGGCGTGGTAGTCAGCATTCTCCTTCAGATCGCCGTTGGCACGCGCATCAGCAATGCGGCTAGAAATAATGGGGCGCTGAGCGAACAACTCCTTGAGTTGCTGCTCCATCTTGGCATGATCGGCTGGGGAGATGATCTCCATGGTCGCTGTCGCTCCGTGAATTCCGGCTGTGGTTACCTGCGGAGGCGAGGACTATCCCCGCCGATACGTGGCACCTAAAAACGGCATGCGGCGGGGGAACCCGCCGCGAGGCTCCTAGAGGGTAGCCGGACGGGGCGTTCTGGGCAACCGCTTGGGCATCAGGAGTACGCCGCCCCAGGTCCCAAACGCCAGAATCCAGGGCCATGCCGCTACGGCCCATACAGGAACAATGGTGGAATCAGATCTTTCCGGGGTCAGGCGAAGAAGAGCTGAAAGTGGTCCAGCCAATTCAGGGATGGGTGATGGCATACCTGCGGCATCAAGAATGACGCCGGCACTCATGAGGGTGAGCCACCCTGCGGACCATGCCACGCGCTGTCGACCGCTGTACAAGCCAAGAGCAATCCATGCGCCCGTGGCAGCGATCCAGCCAGAGAGAAGCAGATCGACAGCCACCATCTGCGCGCCTGTCCAGTGCGTCACAAGGTGAAGTGGCCAGACGATGGCATGCAGCGCAACCAAGAGGGTGATTGTGTCCAAAGCAACGCGCGCTGCTGGCCATGAACCGCGTGCATAGGCAAAGCGTGCCAATGGCCAAAGCAGGCAGAAGCCCACTGCAAGAAGAGCCAACATGGCGCGAACCATGGGTGTGTAGGCGCCGCTCGTTGGTTGAATAGGTGCGCTCAAGCCGATCGTTGCTGCAAAGCAGGCAACAATCCAGATGAAAGCACAGGCAACAAGTCCGCGAGGAAGCGGCATGGAGTGGATGCTATCGCGCGCAGGTGAGATCGCCGCGCAAATCAAGCACTGTCGCGCCGGCATCGACACGTCCGCTTCGGGCGAATGCCAACTGCAGCGCTGCGAGTTTCTGCATGGCAGGCACCTCAGATGCGGT
Organism: Phycisphaerales bacterium; assembly: GCA_044349615.1. Taxonomy (GTDB): domain Bacteria; phylum Planctomycetota; class Phycisphaerae; order Phycisphaerales; family SM1A02; genus UBA966. The sequence goes on along the minus strand of JBIKQN010000187.1, from coordinate 1,227 downwards.
TTCTTTGCCCGGTGCACGGCCCCAAATGATCTGGCAATTCTTATCGCTTGTGACGTTCAATGTGCCATCTTTGGCCCATGAACTCAGGTCGATCGCAGCAATCTGCGAGCGCCACGCGCACTCAGAAATGAGAGCAGCCATGGATAGCGCTGCGGAAATCTCATCACCAGTCCATGTGGCGCCGAGCGTTGTTGGGCGGGGCATGGTGACGCCAGTGATGCGCAGCAGTTTCGGTCCGCGACCAACGGGGTAGGTTCGTGGCAGTAGGCGACCATGCGTGTCTATAAGGTGTTCGCCAGCAGAGTCGCAGACCAATGCGCATGGAATTGCCCAACGTCCGTCAACGACCACCTCATCCACATTGGAGCGGTGCACCTGTTGGACATCCGAGTACCAACCGCAGCGCGCGGCAACATCCTGCGCGGCAATCAGGCCATCGCGATCGAACGGCGAGGATGCGAGCGACTTGATAATGCCGCGTTCGATCGCCATGCGTTCATCCTTTGGCAGCCACGAAGGCTCGCCGCGCAGAACCACGCGGATGGGAGCGGGGAGAGGGGCGTGTGCTGCTCGAGTGATAAGGCGGGGCACCCCGATAGCAAGGGCAACGGCCGTGCCTCCTAGACCGATACACCATGCAGCAGTCGGGGCCCACGCCGGCAGGCGGCGTGAGGTGGTGCGTGGTGCGTCGGACGCGGACTTCGATGACTTCGCCATGCGACAAGAGTCATCGGCAAACCCAGGTCCGCGGGTGGAATCCAAGTAGGTAAATGCGGCAGGTAAATGCGGCGGGCAAGTGCGGCGGGCAAGTGCGGCAGGCAAGCGCGCCCGTGAATCGTTACGCAGCAACCCGGCGGGCGCATACGCGGCTGAGGGCGCGGCGGACAAGCCCAGACACCAGATCCTCCATGGAGATTCCGGCGTGTTTGGCAGCCTTTGGCACCAGTGAGTGGTCCGTGCATCCGGGCATCGTGTTGATTTCCAGGAACCACGGTCCGCGCTCATCAAGCATGAAATCGACGCGCGCTAGATCGCGGCATCCAACGGCATGCCATGCTGCGCGGCTGAAGGCGCGAACGGCCTCGGACACGCCATCTGGTAGCGATGGATCCATGATGTACTGCGTATCGTCGCGGTTGTACTTCGCTTCGTAGTCATAGGTGCCATCACGCGGGCGGATCTCAATGATCGGCAGGCACTCGCCATCAATGAGGCCAACGGTCAGTT
>JBIKQN010000186.1:0-4286 GCA_044349615.1 Phycisphaerales bacterium | reverse complement strand
CATCCTTGGCCACTTCGGCCGAGATGGCAACTACCCGCCCCGTAATGGTGGGAATTTCCAAACGATCTGGCAGGTGAATTCCAACCTTGGTGATCTTCTTGTCCTCGTCCTTACGGATGAGAACGCGCTTGCCGATGGGCTCAACTGTTTCCAGACGGGGATTTCGTGAAGTGCGCGGCATGGACAAATATTACACCGCCGGGCGGGATATCATTTCCGCAATGACGACCGCCACTACCCAAACTACGCAGCGCGCCGGCACCGGCACTGATCCGTTGGCCTTGATCGATGTGGACCATGTTCGCTTCTACGTAGGGAACGCGAAGCAATCAGCGTTCTTCTACGCTTCGGCGTTCGGTTTCCAGGTGGAACAGATACGTGATCTCACTACGGGAAGCCGGGAGTCCGCCCAGTATCTACTGACGCAAGGCAACATTCGGTTCCTGCTCGAGACCCCCCTATCGAAGGATCACCCAGCAGCCACGGAACTGAGTAGGTTCGGTGATGGCATCAAGGACATTGCGTTCAATGTGTTCGACGCCGAAGCTGCATGGAAAGCCGCCGTCAAAAATGGCGGCGAAAGTGCCTATGAGCCAGTGACCGCGAGCGATGCACACGGCTCAGTCACCACCGCTGGCATCAAGACCTACGGTCGTGCAGTCCACTCGTTTGTCAGCCGTACTGGTGAATATGCACTTCCAAAGATCAAGCAAGGCGCAACCTTCATGCCTGGGTTCCGCCCGATTGGCACGTTTGCCCTCAACGAATACAACAAGCAACATCCGTGCGGCCTGAAGTTCGTTGACCATGCTGTTGGCAATGTTGAAGAAGGAAAGATGAACACGTGGGTCGACTGGTACGAGCATGTGCTCGGCTTCCAGATGTTCAAGCACTTCGACGACAGTGACATTTCCACTGAATTCTCAGCCCTCATGTCAAAGGTGATGGCGAGCGGTAATCAACTCATCAAGTTCCCGATCAATGAACCGGCTGCTGGCAAGAAGAAGAGCCAGATTCTGGAGTATCTGGAATGGCATGACATGACTCCCGGCGTCCAGCACTTGGCCCTGCGAACCGATGACGAAATCACCAGTGTTGCTGAGTTGCGTCGCAGAGGCGTGGATTTCTTGAATATCCCCGAGTCCTACTACAAGGGCGTATGGGCCCGCGTGGAAGCCATGCTGCACCAGCATGGACACGCCGGGGTCAAGGAAGATCACGCTCGCATCAAGGACTTGGGCATCTTGGTTGATGCCGATGACGAGGGTTACCTCCTGCAATTGTTCTCCAAGCCGCTTCAGGACCGACCAACTTTGTTCTTCGAGATCATCTGCCGCCGCGGCAGCCAAAGTTTCGGCAAGGGCAACTTCAAGGCGCTGTTTGAGAGCCTTGAACTAGAGCAGGAGCGTCGCGGGAACCTCTGATCCCGTGAAGCGCAGGCAACGAGCCATCACCATCATCGCCGCGTCCAGCATGCTGGGTGCGGCGATGTTCGTCTTGCGCGGCGCCATCGTGGATCGAGGTTCCATTGAAAGCGCGCGCGCTGATCTGCAATCGGTTGGTGAAGACATTGCCGCCACACGCGTGTCGTCCGCACTTGAGCATCTGCGCTCTGCAGTCTCCGAATGCAAGCCTGTGCTCGACGCTTCATGGGCAATGCATGCGTGGTCGCGCGTCTTTCGCAGCAATGAACTTCAGTCGTTGCGCACGCAGTTGGAACAGGCAGTGGCTGCAGTGGAAGATGCCGTACGAGCCCGTGCGGCGCGGGCAGATCAACTGCGAATCCTGCGCGATGAGATTGACCGTGCTGACGACATCGCCGAACTACTAGCAATTGATGCTCGACGGGCTGTACTTGCTGCGCAACTTGCACTTGACTCTCCATCTGCCTACGCACTTCTAGAAACTCGCATTGCAGAGCGTCGCAATGAGTTTGAGAGTGACCAGCGCCGCAATCAGGACGCCATGGCCGCCTGGAAATTGCAGATCAGCGAAGCGGCCGCCAACGACCGTAGCGTGGATCTCTTGGCGGTGATTGATGCTGTACCGCCAGCCACTGTGCGTGGTGATGAGAAGCTTGCATTTGATCTCCTGCGTAGCCAAGCAGCATCACTTCACGGCGAAGTGCTGATTCGCACCCACATTCGCCCTGCACTTGCTGCAGCAAAGAACGCCGCGTCCGCAAGCGCCGCTCGTGCAGTCATGCAGGGTCTACGGGATGCCCCGGAACTACAACGAATACCTGCGCCAAGTGGCGCACGCGCGCTTGCAGACGCCCGAACCATGATTGCTGCGCGCATTGCCGAACTCGACGCGTGGGAACTGGGACTCCGAAGCATCAACCAAGCATTGGCCGCTGGCACTCCCGGACCTGCGGCTGCTGCGCTGGCGCGCCTGCCGTCCTGCGATGACCGCACCGCTACAGAACTCACTGCATTTCGTGCTGCATTTCCCGCCCGCGCGGTGGCATCGTTTATCCAGGGCGCCATTGCAGCCGTTGACCGAAGCGACTGGGTTGCACTTGCTGCGCGCGCCGATGAAGTGCGCCCCGGTAGCGTCGCATGGATGTCATTGGACGCCCCGTCCCAGGCTGCAGTCACTCGCGCCTTGGCACAAGTAGACCTGCGCGTTGACCGCGGTCTCTATCAACAGTTTGTACGTGAGCCGCGCGTGGAACTTGCGGATCGATACTTGCAAGCCTGGCCACTATTAAATCGACGCATGGCGCCCATCGTCTTGGCGTGGCGCAGCACTGCGCTTGATGGACGCACTGCTCTTGAGATGTTTGCCGTTCGCTGGAGTTCAACGGGTGCCGAATCACCAGCAGTGGGACTTGAAGATCGCCCCGATGCACGCATTGAAATCCGCATCGATGGCGAGACTGTCATGATTGCTGACGCTGTTGACATTCGTGAAGGCGAGACGTCCACCTTTGATCCTCCACTCCACTACGAGACGTCGATGACAACGAACAATGTATTACGCGTTGCTGGCGAAGTACGTATTGATCTGCGCGATGCACTGGTCACCGATCCCATTGCCGTTGGTTCAGTGTCGATGCCGGTACGCGATTGGCGCGCTGCCCGTGTTGTAGAGATTCCGGTCACCGATGCCTCATGGAGCGGTCGGGCACATCGAGTGCTCCTTCGGGTCATGATGCCTGACTCACTAGCGCTCCCGCCGTTTGCTTCGGGCGCCAAGTAGGCGGGAGGGAAGGCGCATTCACTGGTGGCGAGTGACTGCACACTGCGCTAGGCTCCCCCGCATGAACCACCCTTCACAGCCACCATTCAAGCCGTTTGATCCGACGCCACCGACCGGACCGGGCGCAGCGGTAAGTCAGTCGCAGGTTGTTGAGAATTCAACGTGGCCGGGTTGGATCGGTGGAATCTCCATCGGTATTGGTGGATTGACGCTGCTTGCGAGTTGCTGCGGTACGGCTGGCATGTTCTCCATGAAACTGATGTCGGGCGCCATGCCTATTAAGTTCCCTGATGCACCGGGAGCGATGGTGATTGGCATGGGTGTTGATGTGCTGATCTCCATTGTTCTGAGTGCCATTCTCCTTATCGGCGGGATCGCCACGCTGCGCCGCCGCAGCTCAGGACCGCGGCAGTTGCGCCGCTATGCCTACATTCGTATTGGACTGGCGCTGCCGCTTCTTCTCATCGGATTCTGGATGCTTGGTCCAGCCACAGAGTGGCAAGCCGGCATTGTGCGCGCCACCAACGAATGGAAGGAAAGCCAGAAGCCGCCGATGCCAGTATCAGAGGAAGAGCGTGCGGGCGAGCGCGCGGGCGATCCAGGCGTCTTTCAGATAGCGCAAGTTGTTGGCGGCTCCGTGATTGGCCTGATCTATCCGTCCATACTTCTGATTGTGCTCTCGCGACCACGCGTTCGCGAGGAAATCGGGCAGTGGGAGACATGATGCATGATTGCAGAACAGCACCGTGGGGTGCCCACTGCATTCATTGGCGTGCCACACTGATTGTTTGACTGGTCTCTTTAGCCTGTAAATCGAGCGTCTGCGGGCGATTCAACCAGCTCCCCATCAATCTCCACGCGCCAAGCGTGTAGTGCTGGGTGAGTATGAACATTGGTTGCGCCGCCGTACAGCGAATCGCCAGCAAGTGGATATCCCAGATGCGCAAGCCCTGCGCGAATCTGATGGCGACGACCGCGCCCAACTAGTTCCACTTCCACCAAGTCATGAACGCCGTCAACCAGTCGCTTCTGTACTTGCCATCGGCAACGTCCGCACTCGGGTGCGCCGCCTTCTGCTGCAA
>JBIKQN010000185.1:0-4316 GCA_044349615.1 Phycisphaerales bacterium | reverse complement strand
GGGCAAAGGCCGTCGCGTTAGCGAACACCAACAAGCCAAAGTAATCCGCAGATGGGCTGGTGTGACGATCTACCGATCGGCCCGTAGTGATCGCAACTTTCGCGCGAGTAATGAGCGTGCTGTGACTAGATCACGGTGCGCGGTGGCAACGCTGATATCTACTAGATCAGCAACCACATCCATGCCGAGTCCAGCCACGGAGTGAAGCGTGACCACTTCCATCTCTCGAGGATGCGTGCTGGCGAGGTCAATCATTGCTTGCTCCAGGAGTTCCAGATCACCGCGCAGGGGCACACTCGGTACGTCATCGCGCAGGCCGCCGCCGATCTCTGTGTCAAGCCGTTGCGTCACGCGAGCATCGCGCTTCTGCGCCAAGCGCGCACGTCGGCGATCAGCGATTACTCGCGTCATGAACACGCTTGCCAGCCCGCGGAGATGACTGTCATTGAGCGGCAGTTCATCCTGCTTCATGAGTCGCAGCACAGTCTCGGTGACGAGCGAAGTGGGGGCTAATGCAGCTGCGCCAAAGCCAAGGGTCTCATGCTCAGCACGCAATGTCCGTGCAGCCAGATCACGAAGCGCGGGATAGTGGCGTCCAATGAGTTCAGCAAAGGCACGCTGGCGCTCTGGATTGTTGAGGTCAACACTGCGTGGCACAGGGCGTGAATCATACGCCGCGTGTCTGCGGTTCCCAGATGATCTTGTGCAGTTGTGTTTGCATTCGAACCGGAAGGCGGTCGGCAACGATCCACTCCGCAAGTGATCGGGGTGAAAGTCCAGGGCATCCAGCAATTTCAAGACCCTTGGGCTGCGCCCAAGCAGCGCTCAGGAGGATGGCTCCAAGTTCGCCGCGCCGCATGCGCTCAATCAACCCGCGCTCATTCATGGTTGCCACTGCCCATTCGTAGTCTGCTCGGTCAGTCAGTACGAACTTCACTTCATCGCGCGCCCGCAGGTTGGCAATGTTTGACCAGAGATTGCGCGCACTCTCGCCGCTTCCGGGGGTCTTGATGTCCAGGATGCGGATTGCTCGCTCGTCACACGGTGAAATATCGATTGCGCCTGAGGTTTCAATGAGGACGGTGAGCCCTTGGTCAGCGAGCAGCCGAATCAGGTCGAACGCGCGTTTCTGCGCAAGGGGTTCGCCGCCGGTGAGCTCAACTAGCGGGCAGCCTGTTGCCACCACTGCGTCCACAATCTCGCCGAGGGTTGCTGTGCGGCCTTCGCGGAACGCGTACTCGGTGTCGCAGTAGGTGCAACGCAAAGGGCATCCGGTGAGGCGCACAAAGACGCAGGGCGCGCCTGCCCACGTGCTTTCGCCTTGGATGGAGTGAAAGATTTCGTTCAGCCGAACGGTGCCGGTCCGGGGATCAGCATGCGCACTGTCGGTGGCGGACGGCGCGGCGAGCACTGTGCCAGCAGCGGCAGCCTTGGCGCCGGCGCAGGTGGGCATGAGGTGCTGAAGGGGGTTCGGCTGCATCAGACTTCCAACTGTACGGTCTACGGCGGTCAGCAGCCATCCGGTGTGGCTTGAGTTGTCCCACGTGGAAGAACGCGGGATCAGAATGCAACACGGGAGGCGCCGTTTGGCGCCTCCCGTGAATGCCCGGAAGAGGACTCGAACCTCCAAGGGATTGCTCCCACCAGCACCTCAAGCTGGCGCGTCTGCCAGTTCCGCCATCCGGGCGATGGATCCACCGGGCAGGGGATGCCTGCTCCGGGGGAGGAGGAGTATAGCAAATGACCCCCGCCTTCAAGGGGCAGGGGCCATTTGTGATAACCATTCGAAGTGACCTTCCTTAGCTCCAGTTGGAGAGCAGGATGCCAAGGTCTGCTCCAGTGATGGTGCCGTCGCCATCCAAGTCATAGGTGTTGGTACCCCATGCTCCGAGCAAGATGCCCAGATCGGCACCGTTAACCACACCGTTGTCGTCCAAGTCGCCAACGAGCGCAGGCGCACAGGTTGCTCCATAGACCCGAACATCATCCACGCCAGCCTCAATGATCGATCCAGCGGCCAAGTCTCGGGCTCGGAAGCGAATCCGAACTTGGGTTGATGCTGCCACATAGCTGTTGATGCGGAAGGTCTTCTTCACCCAAGCGCCGGCATTTTCGGTCACGTTCTCCAATTGCACCCAAGTTGCTCCATTGTCGCCAGAGATCTCAATTGGCATGCTGTCGGCATTCGGAGCGGAACCAGCATTGTTGGAGTACCAACGGTGGTAGGTGATGTAGGCATCAGTAAATGACGACACGTCGTAGGCAGGGGAGACCAGCGTCGTGGCGCCACCGTCAACATCCTGTTGTCCGATTGCGCCACCGATGGTGCCTTGTCCAGTGATCCACGCCTTGGTTCCTGGGCTCGGGGTGAAATCGTCTTCAGGTTGCGCAGCGGTTCCAATCGGATCCACGCGGGTCCAGAGTCCGCTAGTCGCGGTGTCTCCTGTGGCGCCAACGGTCCAGTCGCTCGTAGCGGCCTCAAACGTATCGAGGATCAGTTCCCCGAACGCGCTGGCAACAGGTGCCGCATAGAACTGGGAAGGTGCTGAGGAAGGAGAAGCAGTTGTCTCACCTGATGCCATCTGCACAGTGAAGTAATAGTTGGCTTCTGATGGGCAATCACCGCCAGGCAAGTTCGCTTGGTACAGGTTTGATCCAAGTGAGGTCAATGGATAGGAGACGTAACTGCTAGTTCCAACGGTTCTGACAAATACCTTGGCAGTTGATCCAACCACAGTTCCTGCGAGCGGCTCGATCCTGACCTGCATAGGGGTCAGCCCGTTTGGCGTCAGCACCGATGGTTGACCAGATGGGAATGTGAACTGTGCTAGTTGCAGCGCTGGTCCGGGCAGTCCGTGCACTGAGAACGAATCATTGATGGCGGTGTAATTCGGCGTGCCATTCTGAATGCTCGAGTCATTATCGTCGAGGGTCAGGAAGTCAACGGTGATGTCAGCACCAATACTGGTGATGTTCCCGTGCAGCAGAATGGAATTGACTGTCAAGTCGCCAAGCATTTCGCGGTAGGTGCTCGGGAACAGCGAGGCGAAGCGATTACGCAGATCCCAGACACAACCAGAGAGAAGCTGGCCGCACGAATGGATTGCAGATCCAGCTGTAGAGCAATTTATTGCATCGTATTGAAAGGTGTTTGCGGCAGTCCGAATTCCAGTAGAACAAGTCTGGAATCCGACACCAGTTCGAGGGTCATCACTGAGCAACAGGCCGAAGCAGTCGCCCATGCCTTCGCCGTAGGCGCCTTGGCCTGATCCACCCTTCGCCACTGCATTATGGCCAAACTCATGGGCAACAATGTCGCCGAAAGCGGTATCCGCACAGCCGCCACCAGCAAGGTAGAAGTTGATGGTGTTGCCTGAGTAGAAGGCATTGCATGTGGATGCAATGTTGCAGTTCACGAGGAATGAGTTGGTCTGGGTGGAGACCGTTGGATAATTGGGACTAGCGGCAATCATCATGTCGCGCGTCTTGTTCGCCATCAAGTACGCGTTGACCTGGGCACGCTCGACCTCAAGGGTGTTCGAAGAGTTGAAGACTGGGCTCCAGTTAACACCATCGTTCGCTGTTGTACTCAAAGCGAGGGTCGGCTGGCTGTTATTCGTGGTGGTGAAATAGCGACCAATGAGCTTGGTGGTGTAGGTAGAGCCTGCGGGGCCAGCGGCGATGGAGAAATTGCCATCTACATCCGCATACGCGGTGGTTGCTCCTGTTACCACCTCCACGTAGGGCATTCCGAAGGAAACTTCAGGCGCGCAGGTATCGGCTGCATAGCCCTGCGTTGCAAGCCCGGTTACGCGACCACTTACCGCGTGATAAATCTTGCTTTCCTGATGAAGAATGGCGCCAGTCTTTGCATCCACAACGAACTCAATGTTCTGGTGGCTGTCTGGGTCAAAGGCTCCGCCGCCTTCGGCCGAAAAGAGCACTGCAAGCCGTGGCTCCTGTGCCTTCACGCGGTCAATGCCAGCCCAGATGACATATTGCGCCGGGCCGACCTGTGGCTTAGAGCGGAACTGACTCAGTGGATTACGCGTCCAAATCTTTGCACTCGGAAGTGACTTCAAGTTGACGCTGTCAAGTTGTGTTTCAAATCCTTGCAGATCCCACAGTGTGCTTGATGCCAACACGGCTGGGAAGCCAGATTCATTGCGAGTGAGCACAAGGAGGTTGCTCTTGTAGACCGGCACTCCACGAACCTGTTGTGTGTAGTACACCCCGGTGAACTTTGAACCGCCCACTTCGCGGTCTGGCATGATCTGCACCAAGTGTTCGCCGGCCTCAAACGGTCCGATGGGTGC
>JBIKQN010000184.1:0-4333 GCA_044349615.1 Phycisphaerales bacterium | reverse complement strand
GACGAACAGTTTCGGTCGAGGCTAAGCGGAACCTGGTGGAGCGCAGCCGTCCGCGTCCGAGGGTCCCGCGCGCAACGGAGGGTGCGGTGGAATACACAATTCACTTCACCCCGCGCAACGGAGAAAATGGGGACAGGGGTGGACGGCACCTATTTAAGGAGGCGCTCGGCGATGTGGAGGCCGTTGAGTGCTGCGCCTTTGCGGATTTGGTCGCCTGAGACGAACAAACTTAGGCCGAATCCTGCCGCTTGGCTCTGATCCGCTCGAATGCGGCCAACAAGAACAACATCTCGCCCTGTTGCATTGATCGGCTCTGGAAACCGATTCGCTGTCCGGTCGTCCACAAGCTCTATGCCCGGTGCCGCCGCAAGTACTGCGCGCGCGCGATCCTCTGTGATGGGCCTTCGAAATGTCAGATTGATTGACTCGCTGTGCGCCCGTAACACCGGTACGCGCACGCAGGTTGCAGAGATGCCAACCTCAGGGTCGCGCCAGATCTTGCGTGTCTCTTCGAGCAACTTTCGCTCCTCTTCGTTCTGACCATCTTCTCCAATAGCGCTGTCATGACTGAAGAGATTGAAGATGTATTGACGCCCAAAGATAGGTGTCTGCAGCGCACGCCCCGCTGACCAGTCGCCCGCTTGTTGTGCAAGTTCCGCCATAGCGGCTGCGCCCGCACCGCTGGCTGCTTGATAGGTCGAAACAACCATTCGCGCCACTCCGACCTCGCGGTGCAGCGGCGAAACCGCCATCAGTGCGATGATTGTTGAGCAGTTTGGAACCGCCACGATCGTTGGCGACCGAAGTTGATCAAGTTCCTCACCGTTCACCTCTGGGATAACCAAGGCGTATCGATGATCCATGCGAAACGCACTGGACTTATCCACTACCCACGCGCCGGAAGCCACCGCCTGTGGAGCCCATTCCTTGCTGATGGCGCTGCTCGCCGAGAAGAACGCAATGTTTGTTCCCGCGAAACATCCTGGCGCTAGCGGCTCCACCAATACATCGCGCCCGAGTACTCGTAGCTTCTTGCCGGCGCTTTTGGGGCTCGCGAATGCTCGCACGCTGCGCGCAGGAAAGGATCGTTCTGCAAGCAGTGTCAGCAATTCCTCGCCGACAGCACCGGTTGCTCCCACGATCGCAATGGTTGGCTCTGCTGGAATTCGACCCTGGATCACTTGCGGCGCTTGGGCTCAATGCCCACCAAGTAGAAGCGAGCCACCAGCGCATCGAAGGCGGTGTGATCAGGGCGCTCGAACGTGAAACTGCCTTCCATGGTGCCCCAATGGGTTAGCAGTGGCGCAAAGCTGTGGTATTCAAATCGACCGCCCGGCGCGATGGTTGGCTGCTGACCAACAACGCCATCGCCATCCACATTGCGGACATCGCCGTCACCATCAACGATGGTCCAGTGGCGCTTTCGCAACACGACATTCTCGTTGCCATCATTTGAGATAGTGACGTGGTACGCAAAGTTGTATCGGCCACCAATTGGATCACTCGTCTCAGGGATGAACTGAGGCGTCACGCGAATGCGTATCCCGTTGGTGACAACTTCGGAACCGAGATTCGGGGTGGTGGCAGTAGGCGAAGTCATCGCTAGAAGTATAGGTCGCTCGACACGCAGATCAAACAGCAAGCAGCGCCCGCAGCGCCGCGCCTGGATCCGGCTCGCGCATGAGGCTTTCACCCACGAGTGCAATGTGAATTTCGTGCTTTGCCAGACGGCGCATGTCGGCCACCGTCCGAATGCCGCTCTCCGCAACCATCACACGCCGAGTGGGCGACTCCACCATGTCTGCCACCCGGAGGACATGTCCGAGATCGGTTTCCATGGTGGCAAGATTCCGGTTGTTGATCCCAAGAAGGCCGTAGCCCGCATGGGGGAATCCAACATGATTGATCACCCGCCAGAGGTTGTCCAAATCATGGACTTCCAGCAGGGTGGTCATTTGCAGTTCCGTTGCCAGGATCTGGAAATCGATGATTTCCCGCTCATGGAGGCACTCCGCAATCAACAGAATGGCATCGGCGCCCGCCGCGCGAGACTCCCAGATCTGATACTCGTCAATGATGAAGTCCTTGCGCAGCACCGGCAGCGGAACAACATCACGAATTGCATGGATATAGGAAAGCTCTCCACCGAAGAATTCACTGTCGGTCAGGCAGCTGATCGCAGCCGCGCCGGCTTCGTAGTAACTTCGTGCAATGGCGACTGGATCGAAATCCTCGCGAATCACGCCCGCTGATGGGCTCTTTCGCTTCACTTCTGCAATGACCCTCATCGAATTTGGATGCCGGTCATCCACGACATTTCGGAAGAAATTGCGTGGTCGCCCAAGTTCAGAGATCCGCTCCTTCAGCTCACTGATAGGCACTGAGCGCTTGGCCTCAGCCACCTCACGGCGCTTGTGCTCGACGATGTGCTTGAGAACGGGGACCATCGGTGCTGCTGCGTTTGCGGCGCTCATCGGTGATGCGGCGATGGCCGCTGCTCCCGTAAGCGAGGTAGGGGAGTCTACGCCCGTCGGCATGAATTGGTCGCTTGTAGTTTGGTGCGTACTTGCAATTCTTGCCGCAGCAATTGTGATGCGCGTTGAGTGGTTCCGCCCATCGCCGCGCGTTGGCCCGGCGTGGCCACTGCGTGCCGAACCGAGTGTGTTTGGCTTCGGTGCTGCTTTCCTTGCTGCTGCAATTGGCGCACAGATCCTCGCCACCGTCTTTGGAGTGAATGACGAGTCGCCACAACTGAAGCGCATGTCCCTGCAGGGAGTTGGTGGTCATGGGGCACAACTTGCAGTCGTGGTATTTATCCTGCTAGCGCGACGGTTCCGCCCGCGTGGTGCGAGTACAGCGGTGGCACGCGGCGGCGTGCATCAGCATCCGCGCGCATTACTCGAATCAATCATGATGGCAATTGCAGCCGCGATATTGCTGTGGCCAGTGATGCAGGCAGTGGGTGGATCAATCAGCGCCATACAGTCACGGTTTGGAACATCTGCGCCTGCTATCGGGCATCAAACCATTGAGGTATTGCTCAAATCCAGCGCACGCGATCCATGGTGGTGGCTAGCGATTGTGAGTGCGGTCATCCTCGCCCCCATTGCTGAAGAGTTTGTCTACCGCGGCCTCTTGCAACAAGGCTTAAAAGCCACGGGTTTAGGCACGCGCACGGCCATCGTGACTACCAGTCTGTTGTTCGCCATTGTGCATTGGGGTGCACTGACGGACGGCTCTCGCATTGTTGGACTTGCCACCTTGTTCATCCTTGCAATTGGTTGGGGCATGTTGTACGAGCGCACCGGTCGGATAGCGGCTCCGGTACTCGCGCACGCGATCTTCAATGCCACGAATCTATTGATAGCGTCAAGTTACTGACACGCGCGTCGATGCTGACACGCATGCCATCACTCATGAGCCAGTGCGTCTCATGATCCGTTGTGCCAACTGCGACCATCACGCGCTAGCAACTCATCTGCGGATGCGGGCCCCCATGAGCCAGGCGCGTAATTGCCATGAATACCTGCACGCAACGGCTCGCTTGCCGCACCGATGAATGGCATCACTGCACGCCACGCGTCTTCGGTTTCCTCGCGGGTCTTGTAAAGCGTCTGGTCGCCACGCATGGCGTCCACGAGCAATGGACCATATGCCTCAACGGAATCATTGCCGAATTCCTTGCGGTAATCCATCACCATCTCAACCGGTCGGAGCGCGAACGATGATCCTGGAACCTTGCTATTGAAACGCAAGTTGAAGCTCTCGCCGGGGGCAATCTGGATGATCATGCGGTTTGCTTGAATCGGCGTCTTGGTGAGCGTCCGGAACAAATTAGCAGGCGGTTCTTTGAACTGAATGACCACTTCAGTGCGCTTGGTTGCCATCCGCTTGCCGGTGCGCACATAGAACGGCGTACCGCCCCAGCGCCAGTTGTCGAAGGTGAATCGCAGTGCTGCGAATGTCTCCATGGTTGACCCAGGCGCAACACCCGGAAGTTCGTGGTACGCGCCTTCGGTAACACCACCGAATTCACCGCCTGCATATTGCCCAAGCGCTACTGCGCGGGCGGCCTCGGCTGCGGATGGCACCTGAATACTCTCCACGATCTTGCGCTTCTCCGCGTTGATCATGGCAGGGGTCCAGCTTGATGGTGGATCCATGGCAACGAACGCCATGATCTGGAGCAGGTGACTCTGCACCATGTCACGGATTGCACCAGTTTGGTCATAGAAGCCGGTGCGCGAGCCAACACCCAGGGTTTCCGATGCAGTGATCTGCACATGATCAACAAAGTTCGCGTTCCACACCGGTTCAAAGATCGCGTTGGCAA
>JBIKQN010000183.1:0-4354 GCA_044349615.1 Phycisphaerales bacterium | reverse complement strand
TTGCAGATGTTCGCGCTTGACGAGGCTGACCTGCGTGGACGGTCGATCTTGGATTGCCCATGTGGTCCGGCAGCGTTTGTCGCCAACGCATGTGCGCGCGGCCTGAGTGTTGTTGGCTGCGATCCACTCTTTGAATTGGACTCAGACGAGTTGCATGCGCGTGCAACGGCGAACATCAATGATGTCTTTGCGCGGCTTTCGGTTGCCACTGACTCGCTGACATTTCGCGACCCGGTGAAGTTCAGGCAGGACAAGTTTGATGCCCTTGACGCGTTCATTGCCGACTACCGGAAGGCACGCCACACGCGCTATATCTATGCGGCACTTCCGACGTTGCCATTTGCAGACGGCGCATTCGACGTGGTGCTTTCGGCGAACTTTCTCTTCTGCTACTCGGGGATCAAGAACGGCGGGCTCTTGGAGGACGACCGGTTTGACCTGCCCTTCCACCTTCGGAGCGTGACTGAACTTGCGCGGGTCACGCGCGGCGAGATCCGCATGGCTCCCACGCATGCGATGCAGATGCCACCACGTCAGCATCCCTACCTGGCTGCTGCGATGGCACACCTTCAGTCACTCGGATTCAGCACAGAAATTCGCCCCAGCCCCTACGACGACGGCTTCGCACCGTTCGCCAGCGTCCTCGTCGCCCATAAATAGGTCCGGGAGGAACGGGACCAATTTATTCACCAGTGCGCGCCGCCGGGCTGCTCGACGATCGAATAGAAGCCGTCCGCATCGCGGCGAAGTTTGCCAGCCTTGACGAGAGCCTCCCAGACGCCCCACGGATAATCGCGAGGCGGCAACATCGCTTGGATGCGATGCTGCCCAGTGCCGCTCATCGGACCGACGCCGAGTTTGGAGTCGGCATCAAGTTGCGAGAGTTTCACACGCTTACGGAACATACGCAACGCGTCTTGCAGCACGGAGAGTTCGAATTCTTGTGCAGGCGGCGTGCTGGGGGTCGATCCGTCGGCGGCGTGAGCGCCGGTATTGGAACTTGCGTCAGGCGCTGGCTCCACCACCTCCTCGCCCTTGGCGCGTGCAACGGCGCGGGTGAGTTCCGCCGTGTCCCGATTGCCCACGATCCGCATGATGCCTTGCGGATCAATCTTTGCCTTCAACAGCAGCTTGTGCATCGCTCCCCAGTGAGGTCCAGCCGATGATGGATCTGAGGCCAGGATCCGCGCCAGCGCGGCGTCGATGTCCTTCACGAGTTGTGGCTGCAGCGGGTTCGACATGGAGGGCACGATAGTCCGAGAGCAGGTTCGAGTCACTCATCCATGGGACCCACCATCGGCTTCCCCTGCGGAGGGAGCGGGAGAACCTGCGTACGGTCATCGAGCCGCTTCTGGAGTTGCAGGGAGGGCCGTGCTTCTATGCCCGTGGGCGGGTACACTCTTGGTCCGATGGGACAAATCTTGAAATACCGGTGCGGCGCATGTCATTCTGATTTTTCATGGATGAGCGGTCAAGGCATGCTTGCGAAGATCGCTCATTGTGGCACGTGCGGTACCTCGTACGCATGGCCGCTCCACGATGGTCGTGGCAAGAAGAAGGTTGCCAAGACGCAAAAATGCACCTGCGGTGGCGCCGTGAGCCTCACCGCAAAAGTCCGATGCCCCGGGTGCAAGGGAACCGATGTCAGCGCAACCACTGATAGCACGCAGTGGGAGTGACTTGAAGAGAACGCCGTAGTTCAACAGGGCGAACATGAGGCAGCGTGGACTGGCGTGGCCCACCCTGATCAGTGGTATCACATCGACCACACCACCATGCAGCGACGCCACGACCACAAGCCCCGCCCAACCCACGAGTATGTCCTCGGCACGCACGACGCAGAGCGCGATCGACTTGCGAGCCAGCATGAACTCTGGATTGATGAAATGCGTCACGCTTGGCGCGCGGCGGGGATAACGCGGGGTTCGCGCGTCTTGGATATTGGTTGTGGACCAGGCCTCGTTCTGGAGTCGCTCCTTGCAGAAGTCGGGGGTGAAGGTCGCGTTGCGGGACTTGATATTGCGCCAGACTTTGTGCGTCAATCGCAAGAGCGCGCCATCGCTCACAAGAGTCCCAACACGGACATTCGCGTGTTTGACCTGATGCACGCCCCGCTGCCCGCCGATATGCGCGGACAGTTCGATGCCGTGTGGTGCCGCTGGGTTGCCATGTTTGTGCGCGACCCCGCCATGCTGGTGCGCGCCGTGCGCGATGCGCTCGTCCCCGGCGGGCGCGTTGCATTCCACGAATATGTGAATTACGAAACCTATGCGCTTCATCCGAACGGAACGCGCGTGGCGGAGTTTGTGCAGCTAGCAATGAAGAGCTTCGCCGCGGACGGCGGAGACGCGAACATTGCAGATCGACTTCCCACGCTCATCACTGACGCCGGCATGACCGTCACCTCCCTGCGCCCGATCGCGCGGGTCGCGCGACCGTCCGAGCCACTCTGGCCCTGGCCCGCTGGATTCATCCGGACCTACGCGCCGCGACTTGTCGCGCTGAACCTCGCCACGCCACAGTGGACGGAAGAACTCTTCGCTGAGATTGACGCCGCACCACAGCAACCCGGCGCGTTTTTGATGGCGCCGACGGTGATGGAAATCATTGCGGAGCGGACGGTAGCGTCACCCGCCTCGTAAACCGCATGCCTGCCTGCCGCTTAGTCCGGCGATTGATTCTGCAACGCTGACAGCGCGGGATGCCAGAGACAGCCGAGTATCTCTTTGAACCCCTCAACCTGCGCTGGTGTCGGGGATTTGCCCTTGAGTAACTCGCGTTCGATCATCCGAATGAGTGACCGCTTCGACTGTATCGGCATCTCCAGAATCTCCCGCGTGGAGAACGCCAAACGAGCCGACTCATAAATTTCCTTAGATAAGTCCTTCTCCACCACAAGCACTGGGAACCGCGCGAAGGCATCCTCGGCCGCGCTGCGCACCAACCAGTGTCGATCGAGGCGAAGTGGTTCCAGTGTGAAACGATCGACCGTGCGACTCATGGCGACGCTCAGCCGGACCAACCAGTCACGTGACAGTGCACGTTTCTGCAACAAATCCGCGGGGCACAAGTCACTGGAGATCAGAGCAAGGTGCTCGGCGCTGTCACTCATCCACGGCGCGCATGATCGCTCCATACGAGTCCGCTTCCAAAAGTCAACGAGCGTGCCCGTGCCTTGGACCACGTCTGGCCGAGCGTGTTCCGCGATTGCTGGGGGCGTAGGAACCGCTACGTCGGCGTGGGGCGCGAAGCTCTCCTTAAACCAACTGCGATCGCACGGATCACCAATGCGGCGATACGAGAATGGAGTGTTTTCGCAACGACATGGGAGGTCGCCGGATAATCGACCGGTACTCCAACAACGCATGCCCGCGCGCAATAAAAGGTCAACCGGATCGACCCGTCCGGCTCGACCAACCGTTCGGTACTTGTCCATCGCATGCAACAACCTCGCGTCTTGCGGCACATGCCTCATGATCCGTGCACTCACATCCTTTCGACCAAGCAATACAAGGCCAGCAACGATCGGTGCGCTTGGACTCAAGTGACCCTCAGCAAGCAGCCCACTGATAAATCGATCCCGCTGCCTGTGAAGTTTGCTACGGCCGTAGTCACTCACCGCGATCGCAAGCGGAACCGTCTCTTGCCAACCGATCCCCGATCCTTCCGGATGGCTCAACCGATGGAGTGCAAGTTCCTGCGCGGGCGTTCCCATCTTGCGCTGATCCCATGGCTTGATAAGAACTTCAAGCACACTCTTGGCAGCATCGGCGCGCGAAGCGATATTCCACTGGATGTAATCCACCAGGTATTGCTTGGGATCGCCTTTGACAGTTGTCACACGCTGCGCCACACTCATCCACAAACCACCGCCTGTAATTTCGTGCTCGACAAACGCTTCGAGTTGGTCAAGCTTCAAAGTCCCAATGATCGATGGAGATGCAATGACAGCCAACTGCCACGCGGGATTGCTGCACACTTCCAATGGAAAGTGCGTGAGCAACTCTACAAGTTTCTCTATCGGCGTTGATGGATCGGACGCCATGATGGCACGCTCCGGAAACTGAGCGGCGCGCGTATTGTCGTCTGGGTATGACTCGGGCCACGGGTTGTTCATATTGACTTCCTCTTCCTTACTTTCAATTTGTTCACTGCATTGTCACGCGCCACCGAAGCGCGCAACGCCGCAATGAGACCGGCAACGAATCGCTTGCACTTCTTGAACGATGACCGACGCACCGCCTGTGTGCCTTGCAATTCCATGTACCGCGCACGGTTGATTTCAATCATGATGGAAAGGACGCGCCGGTGTTTGCCGTTGTATTTCAGGGGAACTATCGATCCGGAGTACGGC
>JBIKQN010000182.1:0-4357 GCA_044349615.1 Phycisphaerales bacterium | reverse complement strand
GGCAGCCCAGCTTGCGCCAGGAGTTCAGCCAGTCGAAGCGTTGAGAGGGGAACGCGCTCGCTTGGCTTGAGGACAAACGAATTGCCGCCTACTAAGGCCTGCGGCAGCATCCAGAGCGGAACCATCATTGGGAAGTTGAAGGGCGTGACGCCGGCCACGACACCGAGTGGCACATAGGCCAGTTCGCATGCAACGCCGCGACTCACTTCAAGTTGGTTACCTGCAGCAAGATTCGGCAGTGAGCAGCCGTACTCCACGCATTCGATACCTTTTTCTACTTCAGCCTTGGCCTCGCTGAAGACCTTGCCGTTCTCATGCGAGAGAAGCCATGCGAGTTCGTCCAGATTCTTCAGCATCAGTTCACGCAAACGGTAGAGCACATGCGCGCGGTCACGGATGGGCCACTGTCCCCAATCGCGCGCAGCAGCGGCGCCTGCCTTGACGGCAGCGTCCACATCATCGGCGCCACCCATCTTGACTTGCGCTATGACTTTCCCAAAGCGTGGATTGATGACATCTTGAACCACCTTGCTTGAGATAGGGTCGCGCCAGTGTCCGCCGATCCAGTGACGCGCAGTGGTGTAGGTGGCGAAGTCGTCGCTGATAGCGGAGAACGGCTGGATTGATGGTGCAAGTGGTGCTGCTGTCATGGTTGTTTCTCAGACCCGCTTCACAGCGGTTGGTTGTGCGAGCGCATTGCGCTTGGCGAGTGATTCCGTGAAATCCGCGAAGGCAGGGCGGGGTATGTACTGACCCCAACCTGGCGTTGCGTGGAGTGTTCCGTCCTTCCAAAGCACGGAGCCGCGCGAAAGCGTGACTACCGCGTTTCCGGTGACGACCATTCCCTCAAAGACATTGAAGTCACCGTTCTGGTGGTGAGTCCGTGCCGCGATGGTGCGCGTGGCCGCTGGATCCCACACAACAATGTCGGCGTCACTGCCAACCGCAATCGTTCCCTTGCGTGGATAGCAGTTGTAGATGCGCGCGGCATTGCTACTTGTGAGTGCAACAAACTCGCTCGGCGTGATGCGCCCGGTGCCGACGCCGTGGTGCCACAGGACACTCATTCGGTCTTCAATGCCGCCGGTGCCATTAGGGATCTTGCGGAAGTCGTCACGGCCCGCGCGCTTCTGTGCGGTGTCAAAGACGCAATGATCCGTGCCGATCACTTGAATTGCGCCAGACTGTATGCCGCGCCACAGGGCTTCTTGATGCTCGCGCGGTCGGAATGGCGGGCTCATGACATAGTGTGCGGCTTGATCCCAGTCCTTGTTTCGATAGACATCATCGCTGATCAGTAAGTGCTGAATGAGTGCTTCGCCAAATGCTCGTTGTCCTTCACCGCGTGCGCGCGCAATTGGGTCAAGTGCATCGCTACAACTTGTGTGTACGACATACACCGGAACGCCGATGACCTCTGCAATACGGAGTGCGCGGTTGCTGGCTTCGCCTTCAACCTCTGGTGGTCGTGAGAGCGGATGCCCTTCCGGGCCGGTGATGCCGCGCGCAAAGATCTCTTCCTGAAAGTGTGCTACCAGCTCGCCATTTTCGGCGTGTACAAGGCAGATCCCGCCGATATCGCGCACCCGGATGAAGCTCTTCACGAGCACGGAATCATCCACCATGATGGCGCCCTTGTACGCCATGAAGTGCTTGAAACTATTGATGCCGCGGCGAGTGACCTCGGCCATCTCGGCGTGCGTTCGGTCACTCCAACCAGTGATTGCCATATGAAAGGAGTAATCGGCAGCAGCCTTTGCAGCGCGTCCATTCCAGGTGTCGAGTGCCTCAAGCAGACTTTGCTCCGGGCCAGGGATCACGAAATCGATGATCATGGTGGTGCCGCCGGCTGCTGCTGCAGCAGTGCCAGTGAAGAAGTCATCCTTTGATACCGTGCCCATGAACGGCAGTTCCATGTGCGTATGCGGATCGATGCCGCCCGGAATGACAAATGCACCACCCGCGTCAATCACTTGGGCGCCGGCTGGAGCCTGCAGACTCTCTGCCACGGCAGCCACTTTTTGGCCAGCAACCAGCACATCTGCGCGCCACTGCCGATCGGCTGTGACGACTGTTCCGCCGCGAATCAAAGTGGTGTCACTCATGGTTGCCTCATTGCTGGGTGATTTCCTGATATGCCTCTGGGCGACGGTCGCGATAAAACTGCCAGACGCTTCGCACTTGGTCAATCATGCCAAGGTCAAGATCGGCGACTAGCAGTTCATCGTTGTCTTCACTGGCCTGTGCGATGGTCTCGCCGCGTGGGTTCACAAAGTAACTAGTACCGTAGAACTTTCCGATGTTCCACGGTGCTTCCGTTCCGACGCGATTGATGCAGCCCATGTAGTACCCATTGGCTACCGCGTGCGCAGGCTGCTCAATCTTCCACAGGTATTGCGATAGACCGGCTACGGTGGCAGATGGGTTGAAGACAATCTCAGCGCCGTTGAGACCCAAGCAGCGCGCACCCTCTGGGAAGTGGCGGTCGTAGCAGATGTACACGCCAATGGTTGCGTAGCGTGTCTTGAAGACGGGGTAGCCGCCATTCCCTGGCTTGAAGAAGAACTTCTCAAAGAAGCCAGGGTTCACCTGTGGGATGTGTTGCTTGCGATACTTACCAAGGTAGGTGCCATCAGCGTCATAGACGGCAGCGGTGTTGTAGAAGACCCCGCTCATTTCGCGTTCATAGACGGGAACGATCACTACCATCGAATATTTCTTGGCGGCGTTGGCGATGAGGTCAGTCGTCGGTCCAGGCACCTCTTCGGCGGCCTCGTACCAGCGCGGATCTTGACTCGGGCAGAAGTATGGACCGTTGAAGATCTCTTGCAGGCAGAGAATCTGCACGCCCTTCTTGCCAGCATCCTCAATCATGGCAAGGTGCTTGTCGACCATCGCCTTCTGGATTTCCTTGACGGGGCGCTTTTCGTCATTCAGCGGATTGCTGCACTGGATAAGGCCGCAGCGGACGATCTTGCTCTTGGTAGTCATGTGGTGTCCTAGTCTCACGAGAATCGGGGATACTTAGTGTGCACCCTTTTTCGGCCGAAGAGCCTTGCCTTCATGCAGGAATTCGTTCCAGGTAGCAGGGGAATGCCCATTATCTACTTGGGTCATGGTGATGCAGTTTGGAACTGGGCAAACAATCTGGCAGAGGTTGCAGCCAACACACTCAGCCTCGTCCACCTGCGGCACGCGCGTGCCCTGTTGTGGATGGATGCATTGGTGCGCGCCGTCATGGCATGCAGTGACGCAGAGTTGGCAGCCAATGCATTTGTCGGCGTCGATCTTTGCTACGGTCTCGTAGTTCAGATCCAGTTCTCCCCATTCCCGGTACCCGGGAATGGCCTTGCCGACCATTTGATCAATGCGGTCGAAGCCATGTGTGCGCATGTACTCCTGAAGGCCATCCGTCATGTCTTCAACAATGTTGTAACCACGCAACATCACTTCAGTGGCCACCTGCACTGTGCTCGATCCAAGCAGGATGAACTCCACCACATCGCGCCAATTGCTGATACCGCCGATACCACTGATGGGAAGCCCAAACTCCTTCTCGCGCGCAAGTGCTGCCACCATGTGCAATGCAATCGGCTTGACCGCAGCGCCGCAGTAACCGCCGTTGGTACTCATTTCGCCAACGCGAGGAATCGGAATGAATCGATCGATGTCAACGGCAACAATGCTCTTGATGGTGTTGATGAGCGAAACGCCGTGTGCGCCGCCGCGGCGAGCTGCAAGCCCGTGCGGAACGATGTTGCCGACATTGGGAGTCAGCTTCACCAGGACCGGCACGGTGCTGTACTTGACTGCCCAGCCAGTGATGCGCTCGTTGATGGCAGGCTCCTGACCCACGGCACTACCCATGCCGCGCTCGCACATTCCGTGCGGGCAACCGAAATTCAGCTCTAGGCCGTCAGCGCCAGCATCAATCGATTTCTTGATGATTTCCCGCCATTCCGCCTCGGTTTCCACCATGAGGGAGACGATGATCGGATTCTTCGGGAACAGCCGCTTCGTTTCAGCGATCTCCCGCAGATTGGTTTCGAGTGGGCGGTCAGTGATGAGTTCAATGTTGCTGAAGCCCGCAGCCTGAACACCACGAATGGTGTGCCCTGCAAATCGACTTGAAACGTTCTGAATCGGAACACCCAGCGTCTTCCATACCGCGCCGCCCCATCCAGCTTCGAATGCGCGCTGAATCTGCAGACCACTGTTCGCTGGCGGTGCACTTGCTAGCCAGAATGGATTTGGTGATTGGATACCGCCAGTGTTTGTGCTTAGATCAGGCATGTGACTTACCTCCAGTGCTCGCGGTCTTGCTTCCCATCAAGGCTGCATCAATTGCGTGTGCCGC
>JBIKQN010000181.1:0-4384 GCA_044349615.1 Phycisphaerales bacterium | reverse complement strand
GCGGTGGAAATCAAAGCAGTGGCCAGCAGAGCGTTGGCGCTCACTGGCGGCTGAGGTACTCAACACTGGTATTGAAGGGATTGCATTCATTGGTTTGAGAGGTGAAGAGGATGCCCTACGCGCGGCCATGCCCACCCAAACTGCAATCCGTGCGCGATGTGTAGATCTTTGTGGGCGTACGAGCGCTGGATCGCTCCTCGCCGTGGTCGACGGTGCGTCACTCGTGGTTTCCAACGACTCTGCTGCGCTTCATGTAGCTGTAGGGCTTGGTAGGCCATGTATTGGGATCTTTGGTCCAACCGATCCGTACCGCAGTGGATTTCTCGGCGATGTGGATTGGGCTTTACAGGGTCATTTCGCCGAATGCGAGCCGCCGCTCAACTATCGCGACCGTCGGCTTGATGATCGCTTAATGCGGCGTGTGACCGTAGCCGCGGTGGCAGCGCGGGTTCGTGCGGCGCTTGCAGTCTCCACTCGTACCGCGGTGAGCGCATGAATAACGTGGATTTCACATCTCAGTTGGATGAGTGGAAGACTGCAGATGTCATTCTGGCGAGCGGTTCGCCACGCCGCCGCGAAATTCTTGCCGCGGCGCGTGTTCCGTTCATCATCATGGTTCCCGCTATTGATGATGCTGATGCGCCAATTGGTCACTGCGATCCAGAACAATACGTCATGAGTTTGGCATGGTTTAAAGCGCGTCAGGTTCTTGCCGATGCCGCAGCACGCTTTGAAAGTAGTGGTCCGCGTTGGATACTTGCAGCGGACACTATGTGCGTAGCGAGTGGCTCCGTGATTGGAAAGCCCGCCAACGCTATGGATGCCGAGCTGATGGTGCGAGGCTTTATTCGTTGCGCCCATCGTGTAGTCACGGGGGTCTGTGTTCTTGATCGGCGCACTGGTGTTCGACACATCTTTGCCGATACTGCGCACGTGGGGCTAGGGGAACTTTCCGAGGCTGTGATCGCTGACTATGTAGCGAGCGAAGCATGGCGTGGCAAAGCTGGCGGATACAACTACGCTGATCGTTTGGCAGCTGGATGGCCACTCAGCTGCGCAGGTGACCCAGAGACAGTCATGGGTTTGCCAACGCGATTGGTCCTTCCAGCACTCGGAATAGCAGGTGCATCATGAATGAACCAGAGCATGCTGCTGATCCGTCTGTAACTTCAACCAGCACGGCACATGGTGCCGCAGCGGCACCTGAAACCACAAGAGGTCCACTGCACGCAGCGCTTGCGCCGATTGCGCATGTAGCCGCATTTGCCTATGGAATGGCTGTTCTCGCCCGTAATTCGCTTTGGGAAGTGCGCCTGCGAACGCCAACCCGCGTCGGAATTCCTGTGATCAGCGTGGGTAATGTTTCGGTCGGTGGAACTGGAAAGACACCCTTCGTTCGCTGGTGCGTTGAAGCACTGCAGGCATCTGGTCACCATCCTGTCATCGCATTGCGCGGTTACGGTGCGCGTGATGGAATCTCTGATGAAGCTGAGGAATTTCGAGCCATGCTTCCTGGAGTCCCTGTGGCAGTCGGGGCGGATCGGATTGCATCGATTGCCAGTGCGCGTGCTGCTTATCCATCAATCGACTGCGCTGTGCTTGATGATGCGTTTCAGCATCGCCAGATCGCCCGAGACCTAGACATTGTGCTTGTGGATGCCGGGAGACCCGCGATCAATGGCCCACTCATTCCTGCTGGTTGGCTCCGTGAGCCAGCCACTGCACTGCGCCGGGCAAGCATGGTGATCGTGACGCGTGCCACTTGTGTTGATCCGGTGCTTTCTGCACACATTGAGCGGTTACACGGTGCGCCACCCGTGGCGTGGACGCGCCACGGGTGGAAGCGTATTGAGCGATTCGGTGCTGGTGACAGGGATATGCCACTGACTGCCCTTGATGGCGCACCTGTAGTAGTGGTCACGGCGCTGGCGCGCCCCGAAGCGTTTCTTGCCGATGTTGCAGCGCATGGAGGGCGGATTGCCGGCGACTTCCGGTTTCGTGACCACCACGCATTCACCCCTCAGGATGTTGCCAACATTGCAGCCCGCGCCCGGGCGAAGGGAGCGGCGGTCATCTGCTCAGGAAAGGACTGGGCGAAGCTATCTCGCCTTGTGAAAGACCCAATTGGGGTTGAATGGCTCGTTGTGAGGGTCGGAATGGAGTATTTGGCTGGAGAGTCGACCGTTCGGGCGGCCTTGACTGGTCTTTGCCCTGGGCCAGTGTGCTCATAATTAAGCCACTTAGTGAACATGTGGTGGATAGCTTGTCAAGTACTCATCCGCACAACTCTTTAGTCAGCGGACACTTGCGCCCACTTTATCCCTTGACTCGGGTCCATATGGGTCGCATACTGCGCTCTCCTGTTGGGCGGTGAAGCCCCGGGTCGCACATCACGAAGGAGGCATCCATGTCCACGGTCACCAAGAAAGAACTGATTGAACGGCTTGCCGAGCAGTCAGGACTGAAGCGACAAGATGTGCGTCAAGTAGTTCAAGGATTCTTGGATGAAGTCATCAATGAGTTAGGAAAGGGCAATCGGCTTGAATTCCGAGATTTCGGAATCTTTGACGTGCGCGAACGCGCCGAGCGAGTTGCTCAGAACCCCAAGACACTCGAACGCGTGATGGTTCCTGCCAAGCGGACGGCTCGTTTCCGCGTTGGTCGACTGATGAAGCAGTGTGTCGACCAAGAGTCAGCCGTCCCAGTGCTTGTTGGCAGCGCATCCGGAGCTGAGTGATCCGGTGCGCATCGCGCGGTCAAACGCGCATCTGAGGAGCAGCAGGTATGGAAGATCAGTCAGGTTTCAACGGTCGCACAGGCGATCGTTCCTCTCGTCGCCGCGATGCGGTACGCAGAACGGTGTCCGATCCCACTGAGGTGGCGCGGCTGTTCTCTGCATTGCCCCCAGCGGCTCCTGAGGCCGAGATGAGCCTTCTGGGCGCGATGATCGTTGATCCGAAAATGATCGCCGATGTCATTGGCATTGTCAGTCAGCCCGATGACTTTGCGAAGTCTGGTCACGGCACCATCTTCCAGCACATGGTTGCGTTGTACGACGCCACTGCGACCATGGAGATTGTCTCTCTGGTTCAACGGCTCAAGGATCACGGGGTCCTTGATGATGTCGGTGGTGCGGCATACCTGATGGACTTGGCTGAAGGCGTTGCCACCGCCGCAAACGCCGCGGAATACGCGCGGATCGTTCGCGAGAAGGCAACGCTCCGTGAATTGATTCGTGCGGCGGGTGAGATCTTGGTTGATGCTCATCAGTCTCGACAGGATCCGGTCATCACGCTCGGCGAGGCTGAGTCGCGAATCTTTGCCATTGCGCAGCGGCGCGAAGCACGCGCAGCATCCACATTGCGGGAATTACTCGATGAAACAATTCGGACGCTTGAGCAGAATGAAGGCAAGCATGTCACTGGCGTGCCCACGGGCTTCGATGAACTTGACGAGATGCTCAGTGGCTTGCAGCGCGGCGAGATGATCATCTTGGCGGCACGACCATCAATGGGTAAGACCGCCTTTGCTCTCAATATGGCGGAGAACATGGCGGCCTCTTCCAATGGGGTTGCTTTCTTCAGTCTCGAAATGGGCAAGCAGCAATTGGTGCAGCGTATTTTGTGCGCCAAAGGCGGGGTAGATGGCCAGAAACTTCGTAAGAACATGCTGTCTCGCGATGAATGGCGACGAATCATGGGCGCGTGCGGAAGCCTGAAGAGTTCGCCTATATTTATTGACGACACGCCGGGCCTGACGCTCTTGCAGATGCGCTCAAAGGCGCGGCGCATGAAGGAGAAGCACGGAATTAGCGCCGTGGTGATCGACTACTTGCAGTTGATGAGTTCGGGCACGCGAGTGGAAAGTCGACAGGTAGAAGTAAGTGAGATTTCTCGTGGTGTAAAGGCAATGGCGCGTGAGCTCGATGTTCCGGTGGTGTGCCTCAGCCAGCTCAACCGCCAGGCAGAAGGGCGCGAGGGCCATCGACCGCGCATGAGCGATCTTCGCGAATCTGGATCGATTGAGCAGGATGCCGACGTGGTGATGATGTTGCACCGCGAGGCCTATTACCACAAGCAAGATCCCAACTGGGTGGAAGCAAATCAAGCAAAGGCCAATGTCGCGGAGGTCATTGTTGCCAAGCAGCGCAATGGTCCAACTGGCACAGTGGAACTCCTGTGGGATAGCAGTTCGACCGCATTCCGTAACTTGGTGCAACATGGAACTGCTCGTGGCGTTGAGTACGCAGGTCGTTCGGATTCGTACACGGACTATGGAGATATGCCCGGGTGACGGAACCCGATGCAAGGGAACGGCGGGGCGTGCGTTCATCCACGGCAATGCCAGAGGTTGGTCAGGTATCAGCGGCAGTTCTGGCCCGTGC
>JBIKQN010000005.1:0-13907 GCA_044349615.1 Phycisphaerales bacterium | reverse complement strand
GGACTTCTCCTAGGTAACTGGGGTGGAAGTGGCATCGGCGATATCAACAACAGTGGTGTTGTTGACGGCTCCGATCTTGGAAGTTTGCTAGGAGCGTGGGGCAATTGTCAGTGATCTTGACTAGTGCCTCTCAATGGCTGATGTGTTGATTCGGGGGCGTCTGGTGGAGGAGTTTGATACTCCACCAGACGCCCTGTTTCTCTATGGGTGCGCAGGAACATGTCTTACCTTCGATCTTTCAGGATGGTGATTGTTGGATTGTCGTTCGTTTCGGCAATTCTTTCGGCGTGTGCCCCGAGCCCGGCGCCATTGGCGACTGTGGCGGGGGATTCTGCTGCGGTGAATAGTCCGCAGAGTCCAGCAGCTGCATCATCCGCTACGACTTCACGTAGTTCGTTACTTACAACGGCATTTGCTGTTGCCTCAAGCATGCCTGTTGATCCGCATGGGCGCGATCGCTCGCGCCTGCAAGAGGCTGTGGCGCGAGCATGTCTTGACTCAGACATGGTTGATCAGGCTGCGGAACTTGCGGATCAGATGCAAGGGTGGCGTCGGGGTCATGTCATTGCATTGTGTGGCCAGTACTTCGCACGGCGCGGTCAGACCGACAGTGCACGTGACTGTGCAGACCGCGCACTGCTTGTGGATGTTGGTGACACCACGTGGGGAAAAGATGTTGTTGTCACGGAAGTGGCGAAGATCTATGTACTCCTTGGGGATGAATCCAGGGCGTATTCGCTTGTTGCAGTTGGTCAACCAACGGAGCGTGGGCAAGTGGAGACCGCGCGGACAGCACGAGTGCCGATGGATCAGATGGACGGGCAGGCAGACATGTTTGATCAGGCGATAGCCACCGGAAATTTTGATCTTGCGCGCGGTGGCATAGATGGCTACCTAGTTTGGCTTGACCGGGTCATTGACGATGCTCCTCGCCGAGCACGGGCTCTCACGGCACTCAGTGGTGCGTTTCCGGGTTTGCCACTCGATTTGCAAGTGAGATACCGCGTGCAGTTGGCAGAGGTCCTGTATTCACGTGGCTACAAGGAATTGGCCAAGACTGAGGTTGATTGCGCATCAGCCCTGTTTAAGGCGACCGTGTTTCTTCCGGAAGATACGGCGCCATTAGGCGCGGTTATCGCCAAGGCTAGATTTCGGATGGGCGATGCAGACTCTGCGCGTTCTGAATTACGAGCGTTGCGCGCGGCGTACAACGCGCAATCAGATCTCATTGTGAATCTGCGACGGGCTGCCTCATTGCGCGCACTCGCCGAAGGATTCCTTCTGCTAGGCGATAGCGATGACGCCGTCGAGTCTTACAAGGCGGCGCTGGATGCCGGAGCGATCAATCCCAACGCCCGTCCCCGTGCCGAAGATCTATCAGCCACTTGTGTTTCGATGGCCATGTCGGGCTTTCAGCCCTCTCCGGAGTTCATGCTCCGCATCGACAACTTACGGGCTGGACTCGTAGACCCATGGTGATTCCGAACAGGCTGGCTCTTGCCTCTATTGCCATGGCCTGCTCTGTGACTGGAGCGGCTGTGGCGCAGGCACCGGCGGTCGGCTCCATTCGCGGAGTGGTCTATGACAAGGAGTTCAACGCTCCAATCAGTGGCGCAACGATTTCTATTCTTGGATTGAAGGCGCGGGTAAACACTCGGGAAAACGGCTCATACATCTTGCCGAATATTCCTCCGGGTGCTTACACGCTCGTGGTGACCAAGGACGGGTATTCGCGTGAGGTCAAGGCCAATGTGCCAGTGGCGGCCGGGCAACTTGTTGATGCTGATGTCACTATGGCGGGTGAGTTCGAGGATATGGAAGAGTTTGTTGTTCAGGATGTTGATCTGGGGAAAGATGTTCCTGAGCGGCAAGAGTTGGTGGTCCCCGACAACTTTGAGCCGTATGTCGTTATTCCACCGATTGAATTCAGTTTGCGGCTTGATGCTCCGCAGCTTCTTGACACTCTTGGTGTCGAGACGATTACCCGGTCTGGTGCGGGTGATGCCGCTGCCGCATTGCTCTTGGTGCCAGGTGCAACCCTCCAGGACGGCAAGTATGCGGTGATTCGCGGACTTCCGGATCGATACGTCGCCACGTTGCTCGATGGCATTCGTTTGCCGAGCGCGGATCCAAATAAGCGTGCAGTGAAACTGGATCAGTTCCCCAGTGCAGTCATCCAAGGCATTCAGGTCAGTAAGAACTTCACTCCAGATCAGCAGGGAGAAGCCTCGGGCGGTGCCGTCAATATCTCGCTCAAGGACTTCCCTGACGAGTTCTACTTTCGAGTTCAGACGCAGGTGGGCTTCAACTCACAGGTAAAGGACGGAGACTTCCTTAACTACAAGGGCGGCGACCTCGGCTTCTGGGGAAGCAACGACGTTCTCTCCACGCACCCGGACCAGAATGGTGAGAGTTGGCCAAACAATCCCACTTCAACTGAGGAGGGAGCAGCACCGCTTATCTACAAGTGGTCTACCGCGATTGGTAACTCATGGGAGGTGGATGATGGCGTAAAGGTTGGCGCCTTTGGAAACTTCTTCTATGAGCAGGACGCCTCTGCGTATGACAATGGTCAGCTGAATTCCTTGGAACAAGCTGGCCCAGGGACGGCAATGGTTCCGGAGCGATACGGAGTCGGTGACACCTTCAAGACAGAGTTGTATGACGTCACGCAAGGAACGTCGTCCGTGCAGTGGGGCGGGATGGGTTCATTTGGGATTGAGACCGACGAGCACAAGCTGGGTGCGAAGTTTCTCTACACGTTGCTTTCAGAGAACCAAGCAATTCGTCTCATTGATACGCGTGGTAAGGATTACTTCTTCCCTGGCTACAACCCTGACGACCTGACTGGAGTTGGTCATGACCAGCCCGACATCGCACCTTACAACCGACTGGAGACGCTTGACTACAGTCAGTTAAGTACAGAATCGGTGATTCTCAGCGGTCAGCATAAGCTCAGTTTTCTTGATGCGGAGAGCGACGACGGCGATCGCTCGGGAGTCTTTGACCTGTTGGTGCCAAGCGTGGATTGGCGGCTAGCACTCAGCAAGGCAAGTGAGGATCAGCCAGATCAGACCCAATTCGCTTCCTATTGGGTGCCGGACCTACAACTCGCTCCAGGAGTGGTCATTCCTCAGCAGTGGATCGCCTATCCGCCCGCACAGAATGCCTTTGTTGGTTGGGTCCAGCACATCAATTACAACAATGAGGAAGAGAGCAAGCAAGGCGCATTCAATGTGAAGTTGCCGTTCATGCAGTGGGATGACCGTGAGGGCTACATCAAGACAGGTTCATTCCTCGATTTAGTCTCTCGTTCGTATCGGCAGGACACGTTTAGTAACGGCGGCGATCCAAACACCACTTACTCCAGCTCCTTTGATCAGCCGTGGAGCGCGGTGTTTCCGAGTCAGGATCACCCGATCTACCAGTCGGACACGGATATCTCTTACGACGGCACGCAGGACATCTGGGCTGCGTACGCAATGATTGATATGCCACTGAGTGAGTCATTTAATGTGATCACTGGGCTTCGTTACGAGGGGACACACATGTCCACCACAGTGATACCAGACTCGAATGCGCTGTGGATTGATACCGACACGCAGCAACTTCGCGACTTCTCTGGCACGAATGACTGGGATGCGGACTTCACTACCAATCGCTACTTGCCCATGGTGGGCTGCAACTGGATTCTGCAGGAAGGGCTGATCTTCCGATCGGCGTTTGCACAGACGCTTGCGCGACCAAATTTCTATGAGTTGGTTCCTGTGCTTCAGTACGACTACATCGGCGGCCCGATCTTCATTGGCAATCCTGCATTGCAGATGAGTTCGCTCAACAACTACGACTTACGACTCGACTGGACTCCATATGAGAATTGGCTGATTTCTAGTTCGCTGTTTTACAAACAGATCTCTGACCCGATTCAGTATGTCAATCGATTCACTGAGGGATTTGCATATACGAGTGCGCTGAACTTTCCTGATGGCCAGTTGCTTGGTGCGGAATTTGAAGCTCGGGTCACACTTGAGCCCATGTTTGGAGAGAACTTTCGCGGCATCGCGCTCGGTTCCAACTTCACCTACATGTCTTCGGAGGTCACGCTATCGAAGCAGGATTCTGATGCATTGGCTGTCTACGGCGTCAATCAAACCACACAACCGATGACTGCTACGCCAGACTACTTATTCAATGTAAGCGCAACCTATGACTACGACGAGTGGGGCACACAGCTGGGAATTTTCTACACCATGAAGGGTGATTCTTTAGTAAGTGGAGCCAATCCGCACACCAACTTGCTAACGCCAGCGATTTATCAACTTAGCTACGGGACGCTCAATTTCACTGCTTCGCAGGAGATCTTTGAGGGTCTCAAGTTCTCTGTTAACGCGCGTAACCTCACTAACCCGGATGTCCAGACGGAGTACCGGACTACGGAGGGCATCAACGGCTTGAACTCAACATATACAGCTGGTATTGCAGTCTCGTTTGCATTGACCTACCAAGTGAATTTCTGATACCGCATCCAAAGCACGCATATTCAACATTTCATCAATCCGACCAAATGACACACATGACTTCAAGAACTTTCATTGTTGCCGCTTTGCTTGTCATGGTCGGACTCCTTCCTGCGCCGGGTTGCAAGATCATTAACAGCATGTCGGGCGAAACGCCGGAAAAAGCAGCCGATGCAGCGCCTGCAACGGACGCGGCGATCGCTCCTGCACCAGTTGCCGCGCCTGTTGTGCCCGACTACTCGATGCAGCCGGAAGTCTTCGTGCAGAGCGTTGCTGCGTCGGATCTGCTGCAGATCAAGATTGGAACGATGGCGATGGAGCAGGGATCTGAGCAAACGGTGAAGGACTTTGGACATCGCATGGTTACAAACCATACGGCGATCCAAGTGCTTGTCAGGAAGATGGCGGTAGCCCAAGAGATCACGCTTCCCACGGATGTTGTCGGTGCAGACGAAGAAACGGTGACCTCGTTGCAGGCACTCAGTGGGGTGGACTTTGACAGGGCGTACATGGCTTTCATGGCAGATCGAAATCCTGAGATTCTCGCCATATATCGCTGGCAGTATGACAACTGCACGGACCCGACGGTCAAGCCATTTGCGGTTCAGACGATGCCGATCATTGGCACTCATGCCCGTCTTGCAGAGGCGCTGAATGCTGAAGTGAACAAGGAGGCGATTCGCCTCGCGGCTGAGAAAAAGGCTGCAGAGTTGCAGGCAGCCGAAGAAGCGAAGGCCGCAGCGGCAGCGGAAGCTGCAGCCGCTGCTGCTAAAAAGAAACCGTCACAGAAAAGAACACCTGCTCAGAAAAAGCCAGCTGGCGCGCCGTAAGTGAGCGGACAGGGAATGTCACAATGGCGAGCTGCTGCAGAGCAAGTGATGGCGAATCAGTGCCGATTCGTAGCATGTTCAATTAGAGACTGCTGCAAGTACCCCACGCATTGAGCAACTCACCAAGATCGGCGCCATTGATGGTGCCATCATGATTGAGGTCGTGTGATGCGTCGGACGTACCCCATGCGTTGAGAAGTGAACTCAGATCCGCGCCTTCGACTGCGCCGTTGTCATTAAAGTCTGCGGGGCAGGGCGCACTGGTAGTGCCGCCTGGATACGCCGTTGCATAGAAGGTGGTTCCCCAATTGGCACACGCCTGCTTCAAGCTGTAAATGCCATAGTTCGGTGCCGCCGAAATCGGATTGCCAGCGGCATCCATGAACGGAGGCATGCTGGCGCTTGGTCCCGCAACAAGTTTGTTGAACTCAGAAACAAAGGACAGAAAGTCTGGGTACTGCCACCATCCAAAGAATGGCAGGTCGCGTGCTTTTTCTGCACTGAACATGAACCAGAATCGATCTGCCTGAGTTGTGGTTGCTGGTGGTACGGGATAAAAGGTCACAAGCTCTGTGTAGATGTAAGGAAGCGGGGTTGCCTGAGAAATCACGGGTCCATTGACATCGATCGCCGTATCACTCGATGCTGGGTTGAAGAGTTTCCACTGCGCAGGTGGAATTGGCGTTGTGCCGTTCATGAGTTGCAGGCGACCATCAGGCGGCAGCAATGAGAATGCTGTGCCAATCCCGGTCAAGTGGGCACCGCCAGGGTTACCGTTTGGATTCGGAATCGTGGCATCGCCCACGGCGGTGATGGTCCCGATGCCTGGTTGCGCAGGCTGGCGCACGAGCGTTGCTGCCAAGATCCCGGCGCTGGTTTGTGCGGATGTGGTCCATGGTGCTACTGGAGTGATGATCGTTGGGTCTGCATTCGGCGTATCGCAACCCCCAGTAGTGATCCACCGATAGAAGCCAACGGCCTCGGGCGTGTTTGCTGTTGCATTGCCGCAGGCGGAATACACCTGTAAATAGACCGAATCAATGATCGGTCCTGATGTCGTTCGATAGGTCAGGCTGCCAGTTGGTGACAGGCGAGGCAGCAGTTCGCATGTGTATTGACAGAGGTCATCGTTTACCGTGCCGCAGGACTGCGCACAGGGTGCGAGTGCTGCAGCTGCTGTGGAAGAAAGCGGCAGGTCGGCGGTAAGGATCTTCCCTACTACATGCGCATCGACGCCCAGCGTGATGCCGATGCGCTGCCCGGCGAGCGCGGGCGTTGCCGTGCGGAACATGTCCATCCACAACGCATTGTTGATGTATGCATGGTTGCCTGTGATGGTGTTGCCCGATGCTGGCGGCGGGAACTCGGGGTCGATCGTGAATCCTTTGATTGGATTCGTTGCCGCACTAGCGAGCGCGGGGTTGACCATGAGCGTGGCATACCAGTTCATGGCATAAGGAAGCCCTTGCCACTCCGGCGCGAGCGTTGGTGGCGGGATGCCATTCACCGTGGCGTTGCCTGCTGTACGGGAGTAATTGCCGCACGCTGTGGCAGAACTAGCAGGGTTGGTGGTGAGGAATGCCGCGTTATCAATAAGCAGTTCTACTTCGACACTCGCCGTTGCCGGATTGCCTGCGAGCGTATTGAGAAACCCAACAAAGTTCATGCTTGCGATGGTGGTGTCTGCGACCGCTAATGGGTCATAGAACGGACAGAACGAAGTCGACTGCAGGGGATCGCTCACGTAGAGGACGAGCCGCTTCGGTGGATTCGCTTGGCAATAGCCGATGAGCCACTGGTGATAGGCCGAGAGGGTGACGTGGGCGGGCGCTGTATCTCGGTAGTCCCAGATCAAAAGATCTGAGCGAGTGATATCGCTGGAGTCAGCGTCTGCTGGAAGGACGGTTGCAAACCCTAGGCTGATGGCGCAGGCGACCGCGCGGCGGAGGATTGAAGTTGCTCGAAAGAATGATGGCATGAGGGAGTTTCTGGAATCGGACTGTGGCAAGACCGCAGCGAACTTGTGTACCGGGGTTGGCTAGAGAATCTCCCATTCGATCGGCGAATTTGGCAACAGAAGCCACTCGATGCGGCGATTTGACGGTAAGTACGGCAGATAATTCGTTATCAATTTGTATCGTGCCTCAGATTTGACCCGTTGAAGCATCGGTCGGTGGTCCGCAACACTCGCGCGGATGGGGCCAAGTCGGCTCGCGGGTTGCTGCGGTAGCAGCCGCGTCAAACGCAGGGATCCACCGTGCCCACCCGTACACTGCGCCCCCGTGCTACCCGACCTGCAATACGCCGCGATTCGTTTCGAGAACTTTGTTTCAGAGATCCTCCTTCCGGCGGCATTCCCGGAGCGGGCGCCACTTGATGTTGCGGTCTGGCAGACCCCCGATCGCGTGACTCCGGGCGATGCGTTCGGTCAGTCTTTCGTGCCAGTGTCGGTGGGCTGGCGATGGGGTCCGGTGTGGAGCACGGCGTGGTTTCGGCTGCGCGGCTCGCTACCTCGGTCTATGGCGGGCAAGCGCGTGGCGTTGCGGTTCTCGTCTGGAACAGAGGCGCTCCTCTGGAAGGATGGCGTTCCGCATCAGGGGTTCGATCCGTACCGCGACCTTGCATTTCTGTGGGAGCGTGCGCCTGCCGCAAGCGGCGGTGCTCCTGTTGCAAGCAGTGCGCCGAATGAAGGCGCCGTGGCGGTTGATCTTCTGATCGAAGCCGCGTGCAACCTACCGCTCGGAATCAGTACTTTCTGGTGGGATCACGCGGAACAACAGGCGAGGTGGCGCGAGCAACACCCGGGTCGATTGGAGTCAGCGGAACTTGTTGTGGTTGATGAAGCTGTGTGGCGATTTGCACAGGGCTTTGATGCCGCACGCAAGATTCTCCTGACGCTTCCAGAGAGCGATGCACGTGCGCATGAACTTGACCGCGGCTTGCGTGCGCTGATGGTGCGCGTGCCCGTCCCGGTGCGTGGCGCAGCGCATACTTCGCATGCGATGGCTATGCACGGTGCATGCTCCTCACTCTTTCCGGAATTGGCAGCACTGCTCATGGGGCGTGGCGCGCAGACGCCAGTGGTGTGCGATGCGGTTGGACACGCGCATATCGACACAGCATGGCTTTGGCCCATTGCCGAGACCAAGCGCAAGTGCACACGGACGTTTGCAAATGTACTTCGCCTGCAGGAACGCTTTCCGCACTTTCACTTCCTTTGCAGCCAAGCGCAGCAGTATGCATGGATCGAGGAGCGGTCGCCGGAGCTCTTCGCAGAGATCAGTGCACGTGTTGCCGAGGGGCGATGGGAAGCTGCTGGCGCCATGTGGATTGAGCCCGACTGCACATGTCCATCCGGCGAGAGTTTCGTTCGTCAGATACTGCATGGTTGCGCATACTGGGATTCGCGCTTCGGCGCGGCGGCACCGCAGCGCTTTCTCTACTTGCCCGATACCTTCGGATTTCCGGCAAGCTTGCCGCAGATCATGGCGCAGGCTGGCCTCGACACATTCATCACGAACAAGATGAGTTGGTGCGAGACAAACAAGTTCCCCAATGTGACATTCCGTTGGCGTGGTCTTGATGGCACGGAAATACTCACGCACTTGACGCCGGGGCACAATTACAACAGCGCGATTGAGCCAAAGGAATTTCAATACGGTGTCAAAAATTTGGTGGAGCAGGATGGCGCACGCATTCCCATGTACTTGCAGCCGTTCGGCTTCGGCGACGGCGGCGGTGGACCAACGGCGGAGCAGATTGAGCGCGCCAACATCGGCGCACGCTGTGATGGACTTCCACGCGTGGAACAGAAGAGCGTGCATTCATTCTGCGAAGATTTGCATCAAGCGCAACGCGCGCTGTGGCGCAATGGCCAAGACATCAAAATCTGGGATGGCGAACTGTATTTGGAGTTACACCGGGGCACCTACACAAGCCAAGCATGGATTAAAGAAGCCAACCGTCGCGCGGAATGCATGTTGCGGCTTGGCGAAGCGCTTGCATGCGCGCACGCCGGCGTGATGAGTGATGGCGCCTTTGCTGAGGAAACGCGCGTGTCGCTCGATGGGACATGGAAGACGGTGCTGCTCAACCAGTTCCACGACATACTTCCGGGAAGCTCCATCAAGGAGGTCTATGACGACGCCCGTGAGCAGATGGACGAGGTCCGTCGCGATGCGATGCGAGTCGTACAGGGTGGTATGGCATGGATGGCGGCAGCCACGAGTGACGGGAGCACGAGTACGGAACCTGAACAGCTCGTGGTCTTTAATGCAGCATCGACTGCGCAGAGTGGCGTGCTCGCTACCGAGGATGGCGATGTGCTGGCTGTTCGCGTGCCAGCCTTTGGCATTCAGGTGATTGATCCTTCGCGAGCGCCGCAGCCAGAGACCGAAGTGGCAGTGCATGTGGATGGTGATCGCACGCTTCGCAATGGAATTGTCTCCGTGACGATTGATGACGCCGGACGGATCGGCGAACTGCGCCGGATGGATGGTGATTGCCTTGTAAACGGCGCGGGGCAGCATGGTGTGCCACTGCCGATGAATCAAT
Source organism: Phycisphaerales bacterium (assembly GCA_044349615.1). Classification (GTDB taxonomy): domain Bacteria; phylum Planctomycetota; class Phycisphaerae; order Phycisphaerales; family SM1A02; genus UBA966. Next base: position 4,006 of record JBIKQN010000005.1, on the reverse strand, counting down.
TGGTGATCTATGAGGATCGCCCACGCCGCTGGGAAGCATGGGACACCGACCGGGACTATCAAGAGCAGGCGATGCGCGTCATAAGCACTGCTGAGCGGATCACTGTTTCCAAGCGTTCGCCCTTAGTTTCGGAGATCATCGTGGAGCGCCCGCTTGGTCACGCCAGTCATATGGTGCAGCGGTATCGGTTGCTTGCAGGGAGTGCTCGCATTGATATTGTTACAGACATTGAGTGGCGCGAAGAGCAGAAGCTTCTGCGAGCCTTGTTCCCATGTGCCGTGCGCACGCGGCGCGCAACGTTCGGGATTCAGTTTGGGCATGTTGAGCGCGCCACTCATGACAACACATCATGGGAGCGTGCGCAGTTTGAGGTTCCTGGACATAACTGGATGGACCTCTCCGAGCCGGGTCTCGGCGTGGCGGTTCTTGATGATGGCAAGTTCGGGCGCAGTGCCAAGCACGGCGTGCTTGGATTGAGTCTTCTCAAGGCGCCGAATTTTCCAGATCCAACCGCTGACCGTGGGCATCACCGGTTCACCTATGCAGTCATGGCACACGGTGGCGACTGGCGCGCAGCAGGCGTCGATGCTCAGGCTGAGCAGTTGAATAATCCACTGGTGGGCGCCATGGTCAGCGGCGCCGGTACCGGCCGTATTACAAGTGGTTGGCAGGCTGTAGACATCCGCTCGTCTGGCGCAGCACATATGGAAATTGCCGCCCTCAAGCCCGCTGAACAAGCAGGCGGAGTTGCACTGCGAATAGTGGAAGTGCGCGGCGGTGGTGGCGTTGTCACCATTCGCTGGGGATTCCCGGTTGGCGCAGTATGCGCCACGGACCTCTTCGAGCAACCCGTGGAGATCGATGGCTTTGCGCACGATGCAGCAACGGGGACGACGCGATGTGCGGTCCGACCGTTCCAGATTGTGACACTGCGCGCAGAGATCGCCATGATTGGGGCGGACGCCTGACATGCAACTGATCGACTGGGTGATTGTGGCTGCATTCTTGGTTGCACTGGCCCTTTCTGCTTGGAGCATGCGCCAATATGCCAACAGCGTGAGTGGATTCCTCAGTGCAAACCGGCTCGCAGGTCGCTATCTGCTTACGGTTTCCTACAACATGGCGCAGGTGGGTGTCATCACCCTTGTGTGGTATTTCCAAGTGGGCTACGACGTTGGATTCACCCAATACTGGTGGGGCTATATGGAAGGCCCGTCGCTCATTCTGCTGGCAATCACGGGTTGGGTGATCTATCGATTCCGCGAAACGCGCGCCATGACCTTGGCGCAGTTCTTTGAGATGCGTTACTCACGGCGCTTTCGCATCTTCAGTGGGATTGTTGCGTTCATCTCGGGCATTCTCAACTATGCCATATTTCCGGGAGTCACAGCACGATTCTTCGTTGCGATGCTAGGGATGCCGGATCGATTTGAGTTGCTTGGCGCCACCTTCCCGACGTTCCCTGCAGTGATGGCAGCACTTCTGACATTCGCAGTGTTCATGGTGTTTGCCGGCGGCATGCTTGCTGTGTTGGTGACAGACTTCTTCCAAGGGGTGTTCTGCTTCTGCACATTCGTGATGGTCTGCTACTGGGTGCTTCTCAAGTTCCCGTGGCTGAAGTTGGAGGAGACCATGATGATGCTGCCAGCCGGAAAGAGCATGCTCAATCCGCTTGGACTGCAGGACGAGCAGAACTTCGGCGTGCTCTTCTGGCTCATCAGTGCATTCACGCTCTTTTATGCCTGCCGTGCCTGGCAGGGCGACCAGGGTTACAACAGTGCCGCCCGGGATGCGCATGAGGCGCGCATGGGTCAACTTCTCAATGGATGGCGATACCGCACGCTGATGTTGGTGACGGTATTGATTCCACTTGCAGTGCGCGCGTTCCTCACGCACCCGGACTATGAAGCAGCCGCCGGACCACTCAAGGAGCTGATCGCGTCGCAGCCAACCGAGGCGCTGCAGGCAGAGATGCGCGTGCCGCTGGCACTTGGTGTGATGCTGCCGACGGGCCTGTTGGGATTGGTGGTTGCTGCAATGCTTGGCGCGGCCATAAGCACTGACGAGGCCTATCTGCATTCTTGGGCAAGCATCTTCGTGCAGGATGTTGTGTTGCCGTTTCGAAAGAAGCCGATCTCAGCACGTGGTCAACTGCTGCTGCTGAAATCCGCGGTGCTCGGCGTTGCAATATTCGCGTTCTGCTTCAGCATGTGGTACGAGCCGGGGATCTACATCGCCATGTTTGCCGCCATGAGTGCCAGCATCTTCGTTGCGGGTGGTGGAGCCGCCATCATTGGCGGTCTGTACACGCGATGGGGCACGACAGCAGGTGCATGGTCAGGGATGATTGTTGGCATGACGCTTTGTGTGCTCGGTGTGATTATTACGAATGTCCCCAAGAACTGGGTGGATGGATGGAACGCAGCCGATGCCGGCGCGATGTTGAATGCGTGGGGCGGATTCTGCGGATGGGTACGTGCCAACCTCACGGGGATGGTGATCAGCTTCATTGCAATGATCGCTTCTTGTGTCTTCTATGTGACAGTGAGTCTTGTGGGCGGCGTCAGGCAGTTTGACCTTGATAAATTGCTGCACCGGGGCCAGTACCGGACAGAGGGAGATCGCGAACTTGATGAGGCTCCGCAAACTTTCTGGGAGAAGATCGGCTTCGATCGCCAGTACAAGGGGTGGGACCGATTTGTTGCCTGGATCACCCTGAGTTGGCCGCTTTTCTTCACGATCCTCTTCTGTATCGGCACGCCGTGGATGGTGTGGCGCAAGAGCCAGGGAACAGCAGTGACTGACGCAGAATGGTCAACCTACTGGCACGTGTGGGTTTGGGTGATCCTGGTGGCAAGCACCGCTGTCATGGTGTGGTTTGTCATCGGCGGCATGCGTGATTACTTCCGTCTACGCCGCGATCTCCGAACATTCACGCCGGACGCCTCCGACGACGGCTCGGTGCGGTAGCGTCATGCAATGATCAGCGTTGTGCCTACATCCGAAGGTTGGACAGTTGAGTGCACTGCATCGAGCAGTGCAGAGATACCTACTGGCGTGATTGGCACGTCGATCCCATCCGAAGTGCCGGGGTGTGTCCACTATGACTTAGTGCGCGCAGGCATCATTCAGCCAGTTGATCATCGCGACGGTGAGGCGCAACAAGCGTGGGTTGGTCATTCCGACTGGCTTTGGCGCGGTGCTCTTGAAGTTTCCGCAGATGCGATTGCAGAGGAGTGCTGCGAATTGGTGTTTGCATCGCTCGACACCATGGCAACCGTGACTGTTAATGGAGTTGAAGTTGGTCAGGCAGCCAACCAGTTTGTGCAGCATCGATTCTCAGTGAAGTCAGCGTTGCGTGTTGGTACAAATGAAATTTCGGTAGCAATTCGTGCTTCGATTGATTGGGTCCGTTTGGAAGAGACACGGCTTGGGTCACGACCGGTCAACGGGGACTGGACGCCATATCCATTCATGCGCAAGAGTGCCTGCAACTTTGGATGGGATTGGGGACCGCGTGCTCCAACATCGGGAATTCCAGGCGCCGTGCAATTGGAGTGCTGGAGCGGGGTGCGCATCGCGGCTGTTCGTCCGCTCGTGACGCATTGCGATGGAGCGCGTGCAACCGTGGAGGTGCATCTCCGCGTCGAGCGGTCGATCGCTGCACGTGGCGGGATAGCAGCCAACGCTGACGCTGTTGCAGATGCTCCACTCAAGGTTATGGCGCGTTGTGAATTGCGCATGCCGCCGCGTTCATCTGCGCCAGTCGAAGATGAACGCAAAGAGAAGCGTGCCAAGTTGCCTTCCAAGATCGTGGTCTATGTACCAGTCCATGCAGATGGAACAGCCGTTGCGATCATTGACGTGGAGCGGCCGGATCGCTGGTGGCCGCGTGGTGTTGGTCGACAGCCTCTCCATGCGTTGCATGTTGAGCTGGTTCCCGGCCCGGGCGCCGAGGAAGAGTGGCCAGTTCGGGGCAGCAAAGAGCGGGTGGTACGGAAAATTG
>JBIKQN010000180.1:0-4402 GCA_044349615.1 Phycisphaerales bacterium | reverse complement strand
GGATCGACGCAGCAACAGCGTCAAGATCCACTATGTGACCGCGCGAAAGATTCACAATCAGCGCACCCGGGCGAAGTTTGCGAAGTTCACGCTCGCCAATCAAATGGTGATTCGAAGCGCGACCGTCCACATGCATGGAAACCACATCTGACTTGCCAAGGAGCTCAGCCAGTGAGCGACATTTGCGCGCATTACCAAGCGCAAGACGCTCCTCAAGATCGTGGTAGATGACATGCATCCCCATCGCCTCAGCAAGAATCGAAAGCTGAGACCCAATGTGGCCATAGCCAACAATTCCAAGTGTCTTACCACGCACTTCCGTGCATCCAGTGGCGGACTTTCGCCATCCACCCTCATGGAGGAGCCGCGAGACATCCGGAACACGGCGCATGAGCATGACGATCTCACCAATGGCAAGTTCAACCACGCTGCGTGTGTTGCTGTACGGCGCGTTGAATACCGCAACGCCATGCGCAGCGGCAGCAGAGAGCTGCACCTGCTCCGTGCCAATGCAGAAGCAACCGATGGCAAGCAGTCGATCGGCCGACTCCAGCGCGGTTGCTGTCACGCGCGTCTTGGATCGAATGCCAAGAATGCTCACTCCCTTGAGTGCGCGCGCAAGTTCTGCCTCTGCAAGCGCATCGCTCAATGTTTCAACGCGGTATCCCTCATCGCGCAGGACCTGCGCAGCGTCCGCGTGAATGTTCTCACACAAAAGCGCAATCATCCGGCTCTTGGGGAAGCTTGGAGATCCCGGCAATCGATAGAGCCACAGCACTTCGTCCACCGTACGTGCCACGCGGTCTGCACGCGCAACAACAGCTTCGCGCTCGATGTTCTCGCAGTAAGCGACGAATTCATGCGCTGCGCCAGCGTCACGAATCTCTGCATCAGTCACACCATCGCCAATTGCCACAATTCGACCTGGTAGTTTCAGCGCACGCACAACCTTCGCCTTGCCACCGGGCTTGGCCACAGGGTTGGCGACGTCGTAACCAACCACCGCTGTGCCCTTCCAGCGAAACGCGTTGCAATGAACTCGGTCAGCCGAAATGCCAAGTTCCGCACAGACGGGCTCCACGTACTCCCGGAATCCGCTTGAAACAACATGAATGCGATCAGCATTGCGACGCACCGCGGCAATGTGCTTACGAAACGAAGGACTCAGCCGACGCTTTAGGAGTTTCACCACAGCATCAACATGTGAACGCTTGATGGTCAGCATCGCCAGCCGACGGCGCAGACTCTCATCGATACCAATTGCACCGGTCATTCCATCACGAGTGATCGCTTCAATAGCCTCCATAGTGCGGGCGCGCTGCGGATCATCCGCCAGTGCAATCCGCGCAAGCTCATCAAGGCCTTCAAGAGCCACGATAGTGCTATCAAAATCAAAGATCAGCTGAACGGGTTGCGCGTCGGCGTGGGTGCGCGGCATTGAGGTTCCTGCTTTGGAGAGTGCGATGCTGTGGTGTACCGCAGCCGGCACTCGCACGAGCGGCCGCACGAAACTGCGACAATGATTCTTTGTAATACTTCAACTCCCGCGAGGCGCCTTACGCGGTGCCGGCACGGGCTCGCGATCAATGACACCATCCTTGTCTGCATCGACCCCAGGTCCCTTGTGCTCTGGCGTAGTCAGTGGGACGAGATAGCCGCCATCAAGCACCACCACCGCGCCCCACTGCCACTCAATCTTCTCAATGGCACCAGCCATTACGCCTCCCGCAAGCACCATTCCGCCCGACGGCACCGCATGAATGACTGGAGCCCGAAGAAATATCATGGAATTGGCGGACACTTTCACCGGTATCAGTCGCGTACCACCGCCAATCGGAATCGGCCGCCCCACTTCCCCCGTCACTGAACAAGCCGTGCCGTGGCGCGGAGTCCGACCGCTGGTAATGCAATTGCGACTTGTTTCCGTGACCTTCTCTGCAAGTTCACCCGAACAGCCAAGCCGCACCACCGCAGCACGCGCTTTATCCAGAAGCTTCGTGGCGGCGGGAGTATCCATATCAATCGATCCAAGCATCAGGACAAAACTGTCGAGCACTGGACTCACCCGTGTTTGATTCAGACTGAATCCGGTGCCATGACATTGCCCGCAGTCTTCCTTGGTCTGACGCATCACAGGAACTGCCTTCTGCGGAGTCAGGTCTCGATGCCGCGTTACCTTGGTACCGGATCCAGCACACTGGGGGCACTGGAGCGTGCGCGCCAACGCCATGACGCGACCTGCATACACATCAGGTGGCACCGGACTTACCCTCGCTACGTCAGGAACGACCGCGCCGATCGGCAGTGAAACTGGAAATTCAGATGAGATTTGAGAGCTGGCCTTTGCGCCACGTCCACCACTGCTGTCACCTGTAGCAGCGTGCCCATAGCAAAGCACCGCTGTCACTCCCACAAGAAGGACCACGGCTACATGCCTAGAAATCGATGAAATGACCACCATCATCGCAGCGTAATGTGACAATCAGACAATCTAGAAATTGCTGCGGAATTTCTACCTACTGATCACAATTTGTTCTAGTGAAGACCACTAGCACCGAAGTGCATGAATTCCATGAATCCAGTTAACCCGAGCGCTGATCATCACCAATACAAATCGCCAGCAGATCTGAACGAGAAATTGGCTTGAGATAGAAACCCTCGCAACCAGCTTTAAGTGCGCGCTCGCGATCACTACTCAGCGCCGCCGCAGTGAGTGCCACAATCCGACCACTGAATCCGCGCGCACGAATACGCTCAGTAGCCTCAATGCCATCAATGCCTGGCATCTGCACATCCATAATCACCAAATCGGGGTGATAGGTTCCATCAAACCGAGAAACCGCACTCAGTCCATCCGAAGCGATATCCACCCGTGCACCAGCCAGCGACATGAGTGCAGAGAGAATCCGCTGTGAGTCAATACTGTCTTCCACCAGCAACACACTCCGGCCAGTGAGCGGACCCACCCTATTACGAACGATCGGCGCTGAAGGCGCTGAAGTTTCGAACACCAAACCGGGCTTCGCGATGTCTGACTCGAAGATGAATGTGAACACACTGCCGCGCCCAAGTTCGCTTGCTACTTCAATGCGCCCGCCGAGGATTGTTGCAAGACGACGGCTGATTGCCAGTCCAAGACCGGTTCCACCGTGCCGCCGTGTGTAACTCGAATCAAACTGCGAGAACGGCTCGAACAACTTGGGAAGGGTCTCCTCTGAGATCCCGCAACCAGTGTCATGCACGGCAATTCGCGTCTCCATGCGCGAACCCGCCGGCGTTGCGGAAACGACAACGCGCACAGACCCCTGATCCGTGAACTTCACCGCGTTTCCAACAATATTCAACAAGATCTGCCGAATACGAACTGGATCGCTGCAGATCGGCACCATGGGCGAATCGCCCTCTACAACCTTGGTAAGCGTAATTCCCTGCGAGACAGCGCGCATGTGCAGCAGCTGCACCACATCGCGCACAATATCTGGAACAACTACTTCAGAGATATCAACATCGAAGCGCCCCGATTCAATCTTGGAAAGATCCAGAATGTCATTGATGATCGCCAGCAAGTGATCACCATTGCGGCGAATGGTCTCAATGTAATCGGAACGCTCAGCAGCACTTGAAACTTCATCGCGCAACAACTCCGTGTAGCCCAGAATTGCCGTCATCGGCGTGCGGATTTCATGCGAGATGTTCGCTAAGAAATTCGTCTTCGTCTGGCTCGCTTCCTCTGCACGAATGCGCAGCCCGCGTTGGATGCGCTCCTGCTCACTGAGCCTCGTCACCATGCGCTCAAAGTCTTTCAGTTGCACGTTCATGGCTTCAATCACCATCGCGTAATCGGCACTGCCGTCATGCGGCGCGAAGTCACGAATGCCAACTGGCCACGCCCAGATGGATGTGTCGTCAACAATCCGTGGCGATCCAACAAAGACAAGCTCTTCGGTTGGGAGCACAACGAACTGTCCGCGCATCTGTCGAGCTGTGCCGCGAATCCCAAGAAGTACTAATTCGCCAGCCGCATCCCGAAGCGCCTGCAACGAATCCATCGGCGGGCGCAGTACCTGAAATATGCTAAGAAACTGCGACCCAACACAGTCCGGAAGCACTTTAGCCATACTCAAGCCAGTGCTGCGAACAAGCCCTTCGCCATCAATGGTGACGTAGAACGGAAACAACTCTTCGAGCAACAAATGTAGTTGAGCGCGCACGACTAGCTTGCCTCTCCAAGAAATGCAATGAGGAAGACATCATGCGCAGCGCCATCCTCCCGATCTTCCACTTGAGTGACCGCAATTGCCTCACCATACATGGCACCAATGCCCTCAAGAACCCCGCGCACGAACGGGGCCAGACCCGATCGCGTAGAAATGTAATGGACGCGCACACTGCCATCTTCCAT
>JBIKQN010000004.1:0-13940 GCA_044349615.1 Phycisphaerales bacterium | reverse complement strand
CTTCGGTACCGCAACCATCACCATGGGCGGAGTGGATGAACATTGCTGCGCCCACTTGACGGAGACCCCTGCACGAACATCAGCATGGCCAGAGGTCAGGATGAACGAGCCGTGGGGGATACGGTCCAAGACGGGGGCGACGAGTGATCGCTCAGCGGGTGCCCAATCGAGTGCATTTCGGTTTCGCGGGTTCACGTCCTCACGAGCCTTTCTTGGCGTGCGTCAATCAGTGGGCGATCAGAGTGATCGCATGCTGACGAGCGCTCGCATAGGAGATTCTGTCGTCACTTTGCCAAATGTCCACAAACACTTGATCCGTATGGTGTTACGCCTATCACAGACAAATTGTTCGCGGACTCTTGAAATTTATTGAAGAAATCTATGGGTGAAGGTGTTGCGAAGTGGGGCGTTGTGGGTTAAAGTGTCCCACGGCGCCTGAGGTCGCCTTTCACATGCTGTTTCTTGGCGAATACGAGCACACGCTGGACCAAAAGCAACGACTGGCGATTCCGTCAGAGTTGCGTGAGGTGCTCGACACCAAGCAGCACGGAGAGGCCTTCATTGTGGCGCCTGGCGCGAATGGTCAGCTCTGGCTTTGGCCAGAAAAGACATTCGCCCAGCTCTCGCACTCGCTTGGCGGTTCGCTGATCGGCGACCCGTCCATGCAGGACTTTGAACGGCTCGTGTTCTCGCAGGCGGCCCGTGTGCCACTCGACAGCGCGGGTCGGATTCGGATACCCGATCGTTTGTTGCAGAAGTTTGGGCTTGCTGGTTCCATCATGATTCTCGGCGTTCGAGACCACTTGGAACTCACAGAGCCCACGGCATGGAAGCGCGAACAAGAGCGCCTTCAACCGGATGCGTCGGATATTTGGAGGCGCGCACGGCAGGCTCTCGCCGTATCGCAGCGCCCGACACCCTGACTGACCCCGCGGCTCGCGGAACGAGCCGACAAGTGAACACAGCATTGGTGCGTGGGAGGAACGCGCACGAATGCATTGGATGCAAGTAGCCAAGGATCGGCAACTTGTGTGCCAAAGACACGCGCTTCGGCGCCTTGCTCCGCGATGCCAAGGATGGCAACGCACCGGATCAAGGTCTTCAAGACGTGTCTAGATAGTTGGCCGAACCAAGGACGGTTCGGCAGTTTGGAAGCTTCGCTCGGCCATGGTTGGCTGTTCGAGGCACACCCGCTGGTGGGGTGAGGGCCCATGCGGCCCGAGTTTCCGTCGTTGCCCCCGCGTCGGCCCGTGCCGGCGCGGGGGCATTTTCTTTTGTGGCAATGTAGGCAGATAGTGCCCTCTGACTTCCCTGTACGCGATGTTATGCCTCATGCCTTCGTTGGCGGGCATTGTGTGTTGTCTGTGAACTTTCTATATGCATCCAAATTTCAACAAGGGTGGTAGGTGAATCCGATTGAGTGAACTACGCTTGTACTGCGCGCGGCACGATGCCGCTGTTTGCCACGAATGCCACAAGGAACGGTCGCGAGACCGAGTGGAAGGCAAAACGCTCGCCTTGGTCGGCGAGGCGCATGCAGGAGGCAATCCCACCATGCTTGTGATCACCCGTCGAGAGGGAGAAGAAGTAGTGATCGGAAACCCCGCCGCCCCGCTGGGCATCGTTCGCATAGCGATGATCAAGGGCGACAGGGTTCGGATTGCTTTCGAGTTCCCGCGCGAGATTGATGTTCACCGCCGAGAGGTGGCAGATCAGATTCTGAAGGACGAAGAATCCGGCCCTGGCATTGTTGGTCAGATTCGCCCAGGCGAGTCCGGCTAAAGGCACAGTATGCATGCTTCGGCTCCGGGCTGGAGCTCAGGCATCAACCTCAGGGCACCGAGATGACTGATTCAACTTCCGGGACAATCGCCCGTAGGTTTTTCTCGATCCCCCCGTGCAGCGTCATGCCGCTTGAGGGGCAGCGCACGCACGCACCCTTGAAACGCACCTGAACTTGACCTTCCGGGGTGACGTCCACGAGTTCCACATCGCCATCGTCTTCTTGAATTCCGGGTCGGAGTTCTTCAATGACGGCCGCGACGCGCAAACGCACATCAAGCAGGGTTCTGGGGTCAATGGGAATGACGCGGTCCACGGGGGGGAATCGTAGCGGCTGCCGCTGCTCCTACACTGCTCGTTATGCACGGAACGCACGGAAAGCGCATGAGGATTGCTGCCACACTTGTTGCCGCTACTTCGGTCGCTGCAGCGTTGTTCGCCGGGGGTTGCAATAGCCGCCGCCCGGCCGACCCAATCGTGGCGCTCTCCAGTTCGCCGAGCCCTGAGGAGCAACTGGGTGCCATTCAGATGTTGCGGGAGCAGGTTCCACTCTCTGATGAAGCGAAGCGTGCACTTCGGCGCACCACATTCGCGCCTGGGTTCAACCTTGGTAATCGTCAGGCTGCCTTCGATCTCATGGTGCAGGAAGACCGAAAGGGACTCCGCGAGACGCTTGAGACGAACATCGTTCGAATGGAGTCCTTCGAATATCGACGCTGGATCATGGAGCAGATTGCCATTCGTGGCATGAAGGATTACACCACCGTGCTGGTGAATTCGTGGGCGGGTGGTGTGCCTGCATGGGGTAGTGATGACCGCAAGCGCCCTGAGTATGAAGCGATGGCTGCGTTGTACGGTCAGGACAAGGTGGGTGATGCGCTCTTTGCAGTGATGATGGAAGCGAATCCATTGCGTCAGTCTGCTCTGCGTGCGCGCACTTGGGAACTCTTGATGCGAATCGGTGAGCGCGAACGACTCAAGGAGTTGGTCTCTTCAAGTACGGTTCGTCCCGATGACGTCATGTTGCGCGATATCAAGCAGCTCGTCGATGACTTGGGCATTCTTCCCGAAACGCGCGAAGAATTGATTTGGCTTGGGAAACTTCGCCAGTCATCATCGCCTGCGTATTGGAAGATGGCTGGAGAAGCGCTTCGTGAAGTACCGTCTGAACAGAAGACCAAATTTGAGTTGCGCGGCATTCCGGTTGCCATGGCCGCGCACCGTTACGCGCCCGACCTCCTGACGAAGACCAAAGAACAACTCTTTGATGATCTGATGGGGCGTTTGACGCTTCGCCAATCAGGTAAATACAGCGCAGATTTCACTGGTTGGGACACAGGCAGTAACCGCAGTGAGCGCCTAGGTACGCAGCGCGCCGAGGTGAATTGGATTGACCTTGTGGCGTCCAATCTGGCACTCAGCATGCTTGATGACCCGAAGGTATCCGCGCGCATCTTTGATATCGGTGATCGCGATCATCAGGATCGCCGAACCGAATACGGTGGGGTTATTCGAATCAATGATGCAGGGCAATGGGAAGTGGTCGAGGTTCGTCCGCGCGTTACTGGCAGTGACATTCGCTTTGAGGCGCCGCAGGAATTGTTTGATCAGGGATACACCTCGTTGTTTCACTTCCACATGCATGCGCAGGAATTTGAGAATGGAAGTTACGCGGGACCGCATATGGGCGACTTTGGATACGCCAACTCAACGCGAGCAAATTGCTTGGTATTCACCTTCATTCGCCGCGACACAATCAATGTGGATTACTACCGACATGGCCCATTGGTGATCGATTTGGGCACGGTGAAACGACCATAATGGATAGCGACTCATGAAGTCACATCGCGAACGACCAAGTGGGCAGACGATCTGCTTTGTCAAGATGCATGGTCTTGGCAATGACTACGTGTACATCGATGGTTCGCAACATCCGGTGGAAGATCCATCTGCGCTTGCTCGGTGGGTGAGTGACCGACACATTGGAATCGGTAGCGACGGCCTCATCATGGTGGATCCAGTAACGCCCGGTGTTTCCGCGGATGTGCGCATGCGTATGTTTAACGCTGACGGAAGCGAAGGCATGATGTGCGGCAATGGCATTCGTTGTGTTGCGAAATTTGCGGTCGACCGCGGCATGTGTGATCGGGAGCCTTTGCGCGTCGAAACGCGTCGTGGTGTCCTTGAGGTGCACTGGCGCCGCGGTGGCAGCGATGGAACGGTGCACGAAGCCACTGTCTCCATGGGTGCGCCTATCTTGGCAGCGGCCCGTATTCCTGCTTGTATTCCGGGCGTGGCGCTGTCGGCTGCAGTTGTGGACTTTGCTCTTCCAGATGATTTCTGGGAGCAGGCTGGCGGTCCGGACGGATGGCAAGGGGCATGCGGGCTTGAGCGCGGTATGACCCTCATATCCATGGGGAATCCGCACGCAGTGCTGTGGTGTGCAGATGTTGCACGCGTGCCGCTTGCGCAGGTCGGTGCGTTTATGGAGCGGCACGAGTGGTTCCCGGAGCGGATCAATGTTCACTTCGTGCAAGTGATCAAGGCTGCGGACACCAGCGAAGTGCGTATGAGAACTTGGGAGCGAGGCAGTGGAGCAACGCAGGCATGCGGCACGGGCGCAAGCGCCGTCTGCGTCGCTGGCGTCATGACTGATCGAACCCGCTCCCCGGTACTAGCACACCTGCCGGGTGGAGATCTCTTGCTTGAGTGGGAAGGTGGCGAGTCAAGTGTTCAGATGACCGGTCCAGCGGTTGAGGTCTTTGAGGGAACTCTGAACCTCGCTGCGCAACCAGCGGAGCATGCCCCATGACGATGAATGACATTGAGCGTGATGTGTGCAGCCGTATTGAAGCATGGCGGCAACGCATGGTTGATGAGTTGACAGCCTGGGTGGCCATTCCAACTGGGCGAGGTCATGCTGCGGGCTTGCACGGTCAGCGCGCAGCGCTCGCTCATCGACTGCGGCAATTGGGCGCGGTGACACGGGACATCACCTGTGAGCAGCGACCAGACTGGATCGATCCACCGTGGGATGGCGCCCATGCAGCCAAAGGCGTGGACATTCTGGTAGCGGACCATGCTGGAAGTGGCCCCGGATTATTGTTGAGTGGGCACTTTGACACAGTGCATGATCCCCATGGATCCTTTCGGGAACTGCGATCGATCGGTGGTGGTCGGGCTACTGGACCAGGTGCTGCCGACATGAAGGGCGGTCTGGTGATTGCTCTTGCGGCGCTTGAGGCAATCCGTGATGCTGGCTATCCGCTTGCTTGGTCATTTGTTCTGGTTCCCGACGAGGAAACTGGTAGTTACGGATCTGCAGCGGCACTGCGAGCATTGGCTCCAAAGTACGCGGCGGGATTTGTCTTTGAGCCAGCTGGTGATGGTGATTCCCTGATTGTTGAGCGCATGGGTGCTGCGCAGTTTCGGATTGATGCGTTTGGACAGGCTGCGCACGTTGGTCGCGATTATGCAAAGGGATGTAGCGCAGTGCGCGCGCTCTGTGAGCGTGTCCTCTGCGCGGAGACATTGGCTGATCCGGCGGCAGGGCGCATCGTGAACGTTGGACCATTGCAGGGTGGGGCTGTGACAAACATCGTTCCCGACCACGCGTCTGCGTGGGGCAACATGCGTTTCGCCTCTGATGTGGAAGAAGCACACATTGCTAGCGGGCTTGATGCGCTTGCCTACGGCGCTGATGGCGATGTTCCTCGGGTTCGGGTGCGACGTATCGCGGGTCGTCCGGCGAAGCCATTGACACCAGCCGTGGAGCGCTTGGCACACATTGTGCGCGGCGCTAGCGAGGATCTTGGTCGTCCGCTCCCGTTTGGACGAACAGGTGGAGTGTGCGATGGCAACAACCTGCAGGCGGCCGGGCTGCCCACGCTCGACACACTGGGTGTGCGCGGTGGAAATCTTCACCGCGAGGATGAGTGGGTGGACCTAGACGGCATGGTTGATCGCGCGCAGTTGGTGGCGCTTTCCTTGCTACGCACAGCGGCCTCCGGTGCATCTACGATGCGTCTATGACTGACTCGATCGTCCCGCTATCAAGCCCTCTCGCCGCTGATACTGAGATTCATCAGCACATTCAGGCAATCGTCGCGCGTGCGCAACGCTCGCAGCAGGCATTGACTGGTGCGCGCGCGGCGGATCCCGCCCTCAAGGATTCCTTTGCTGACGCCATGAAGCGAACCGCCGCGGTGCGCGGTCGTGGCCCGATCATGCCGTACTTAGGTACAGGTCTTGGTAATGGACCGCTTGTGGAACTATTGGATGGCAGCGTGAAGTGGGACATGCTCAATGGCATCGGCGTGCATATGTTTGGCCACGGTGATCCGCGCATGATGGCGGCCGCCTTGCGAGCAGGTGTTTCCGATCTCTGTATGCAGGGCAACCTCACGAGCAATCAAGACAGTGTGGCATTTGGCGAATTCCTTGCCACAGAAGCAAAGCGCAGCAGTCGGATGGAGCACTGCTTTGTAAGTAATTCTGGGTGCATGGTGAATGAGGCCGCACTGAAGGTGTGCATGCAGAAGACAGGCGGCGCGCCCCGGATCATCGCATTCCAAGACTGCTTCATGGGTCGCTCGATCACCATGAGTCAGATCGGTGATGCGGCTGCGTATCGGCAGGGTTTGCCGCTCTCAACGCTGGTGGACTACATGCCTTTCTATGACCCAAAGATGGGCGCACGCTCGACGGAGATGGCGCTCTGGCACTTAAAGCAGTACATCCACCGCTATCCCGGTCAACATGCGTGCTTCGTTATGGAATTGGTGCAGGGTGAAGGTGGCTTCAATGTTGCCCCGCGTGAATTCCTGTTGGCATTGATGGAGACATGCAAAGCTGCCGGTATTCCAGTGTGGGACGATGAAGTGCAGAGCTTTGGTCGCACTGAAAGCATGTTCTGCTTTGAGCGACTTGGCCTTGGAGAGTTCATTGATGTGGTGACGATTGGCAAGATGAGTCAGGCATGCGCCTGCCTCTTCACCGCTGACATGAATCCAAAGCCCGGTCTTCTGAGTGGAACATTCACTGCCAGCACATCAGCCTTGCAAGTTGGTATGGAGGCCCTACGGATCATGCGTGATGGCGGCTACTACGGTGCAAACGGTCGCAATGCGCAGTTGCACGCTGCATTTCGTGCGCATGCATCCAAACTCGTGGAGCGGCATCCAGAGTGGTTCAATCCGGTACCCGATGCTTTCGGACGTACGAGCACCGAGTATGTGGGTGGCACTGGTGGTATGTGTCGCCTGACACCATTTGGTGGCGACAAGGATCGCATCATGAAGCTCTTGCATGCGATGTTCGAGGACGGCGTCATGGCTTTCTACTGTGGACATGGTCCGTACCACGTGCGGATGTTGCCTCCGGTCGGCGTGATGACGCCCGAGCAGTGGGGTCCCGTTTTTGACGTCATTGAGCACTCTATGAAGCGCACGGCATGACATTCTCGGACCTCGAAACAGGCTCCGGAAGGGGTCGGATTGTGCCGATACTGGAGATCTGATGTTTGTGATTCGTCAAGCCATGCCCGATGACGTACCGACGCTCCTGAAATTGGCGCGGATGGTGCACTTCATCAATCTTCCGGCAGACAAGGACATCATTGCCTCCAAGGTGAGCCGCAGTCGGCGCAGCTTTGCGGGTGAAGTGGCTGATGATCGTCAGCGGCAATTCATGTTTGTACTTGAAGACAGTGAGACTGGTGGCGTGATTGGCACTAGTTCATTGATCTGTCGAATCGGCTGGGAAGGTTGGCCACAGATTTTCCTGCAGGTACGACGCCGCGAGCATTTCAGCCGTGACCTGAACACAGGGGCAGTGCACATGACTATCCAGGTCATGACCGATGAAACTGGTCCGAGCGAACTTGGTGGTTTGATTCTTGCGCCGGGCTATCGCGGTCACCGCGAGAAGCTCGGCTCGCTTTTGTCGCTTGTTCGGTTCCACTTTCTTGGGCTGCATCGCGGAATGTTCCAAGACCGGATTCTTGCGGAATTGATGGGACCTCTGACCCCCGACAGCCAGACCTTGTTCTGGGAGTTCTTCGGCAGACGCTTCATCAACCTGAGTTACACCGAAGCTGATGCGTTTTGTCAGCACAGTAAAGAATTCATGACGAGCCTCCTTCCCAAAGAAGAGATTTATGCGAGCACATTGCCGCCCGAGGCGCGCAATCTGATTGGCAAGGTGGGCGAAGAGACTCGACCTGCGCGTTCGATGCTTGAAAAACAGGGCTTCGCCTATCACGATCGATGTGACCCATTTGATGGCGGGCCATATCTGGAGGCTGCCGTGGACAAGGTTCCGCTCGTGGCAGCAACATGTCAGGCAACCTTGGTTGCCGGCGGTGAGCATCTTGATCGGATCGGATTCGTCAGTTGTGCAGCACATCGCGGGCTTGGATTCCGGGCAACGCGGGCGGCCTATGCGCTTGATGGAAAGCGCGTTCACCTTGCGCCAGCAGTGGCGGATGCCATCGGCGCAGCAGTGGGTGATGCCGTTGGTGTGACCGCGCTTGAGCCCGGCGCATGACCGCCGCGAATGAAATCATCTCCTTTGATCCAGCGCGACCATCCGTACAGGTTGGAAGAGTTGCCATTGATCCCAACGCAGTGACCAACGCTGTTGCGGCTGCTCGTGCAGCATTCCCTGCATGGAGTGCACGAACGCCCGATGATCGCGCAGCCGTGCTCCGCGAATGGGCAGCGGTCACTGTTCGTCACGCGGAACGCATCGCAGCACTCCTGACGCGGGAGACCGGCAAGACAATCGCTGAGGCGCGTCAAGAAGCAGCACTCCTTGCAGACAAGGTTGCTGTCACACTTGAAGACCGCGTCCGTGCACGCATTGCTCACTACCAGATTCCAGCCACCGCAACGCGTTCGAATGAATGTTCGTACCGACCGTTTGGCGTCCTTGCCGTGATTGGACCGTTTAACTTTCCTGCGCACTTGCCAAATGGGCACTGGGTGCCGGCGCTCTATGCAGGAAATACAGTGGTATTCAAGCCAAGTGAGAAGACACCAGCCACTGGTGCGCTCATGGCTGAATTGATGGATGAGGCAGGCATGCCTCCCGGTGTATTCAGTTGTGTGCAGGGTCGTGGTGATACGGCTGCGGCGCTGGTCAATCACGCCGACGTTGACGGAGTGCTCTTCACTGGAAGTTGGCCGGTCGGCCGAAGCATCATGGCGGCGAACCTTGACCGCCCCGGTCGGATGATTGCACTGGAGATGGGCGGGAGTAATGCAGCCATTGTGATGGATGATGCTGATCTGCGCCAAGCAGTGATTGAGTGTGTGCGCTGTGCATTCATCAGTACGGGGCAGCGCTGCACATGCACGCGTCGAATCATCGTCCACGAGGCAGTTGCCGAGACATTCATTGCCGCGTTCGTGGAATGCGCGCGCACGCTCACTGTGGCGCCCGGCGATACCGAGCCAGCGCCATTCATGGGGCCACTGATTAGCCGTGAGGCACGCAACGCAACCATTGCATTCCAGGAAGAATGCAGCGCACGTGGTGAGCAGGTTCTCCTTGCGGCGCGTGCTTTCGGGACTGGCATGGAGCAGGTTGTTGAGAAGCATGGCGAAGCCCGCGAAGGTTGGTTTGCCACCCCTGGTGTGTTGCTCGCGCCGCGCTTTGAACGCGCCACGGATCGCGAGGTCTTTGGTCCGGTGGTTCGGATCTCTATTGCCAGTGACCTTGAAGACGCAATTTCTCAGGCAAATGCCACCGACTTTGGTCTGGCGGCCAGCATTTTCACGCAGCAGCCGGCAGTGATTCAAGCGGCCATGGAGCGTCTGCGCGCTGGCTGCATCAATGTGAATTGTGGCACGGCGGGCGCGAGTGGGAAGCTTCCCTTTGGTGGACTTGGTCGAAGCGGTAATCTCCGACCAGCGGGTGCTGCAATGATCGATTCGTGTGCGTATCCAATCGCATCAATGATTGAGCGAGGCAGCGCGGTGACCATCCCTGCGGGCTTGACTGCACCCGAGCGTGTTTGAGAAACAACTGCACTGAAGCCAACACGCAAACACGCCAGCACGCCAGCACGCCAATTATTTATGACGAACTCTGCATCACCACATTACGCAATCATCGTTCCAGCCTGGAATGAAGAGGCGATCATTAGGCAGACGGTGGGGCAACTCCGGCTGATTGCTGACAATCTGGGTCGGCCATATGAGTTGTTAGTCGTGGATGATGCCAGCAGTGATCGAACTGCCGAGGTAGCAACAGAGGCTGGAGCTCGCGTTGTGCGGGTAGAAAAACGGCAGATTGCCGCCGTACGCAATGCAGGTGGCCACGCCACCACTGCTCCGTACCTTGTCTTTGTAGATGCCGACACCTGGCTCCCGGAAACCGTGTTGCGCCACGCGCTTCTTGAACTAGACCGCGGTGCCATTGGCGGTGGCTCCCGGGTGGCTTTTGATGGGCGGGGAGGCCCGCTTTCCGAAGCATTTTTCGAGGCCTTCAAAGTGCTGTGGTACGCCCAGGAATTAGCTGCTGGCTGCTTCATCTTCATGCGGCGCGATGCGTTTAGCGCGCTCGGCGGATTTGATGAGCAGTGGTTTGCTGGCGAGGAATATTGGATGAGCAAGGCCCTCAAGGCGCGGGGGCGGTTCGCCTTCCTGCGGGAAGAGGTGGTCAGCAGTGCTCGCAAGCAGCGAGCAGGCACTGGACCACGCATGATGCTCACGCTCTTGGCGTTGACAGTGTGGTTTTCGCTTGGGCGACACAAGCCACTGCAATCACGCAAAAAGCTTGCCTTCTGGTACGACGGAAAGCGTGAAGGCAAACCGATCGATTTAGGCTAAGTGACTTGTTGTGGCTTCACGCATGCTTGCGCCGCGATGCCCATGCGGCAGCAAGTGCCACCAGTACAGCAAAGAGCGCGATCGTCAGCGCGATGGCTCGCCCTGACATTCCCGACATCGATGCAGGCGCCTCGGTCATCGATTCGCCGAACGCGCTATCGGTGACAACGACGGTTAGCTCGGGTGAATCGTTGAGGCTGCGTGTGGCTGCTGGTGTCTTGCAGGCCTGTAATGCAGGATCGCCGTAGAGGACTGCGGAAAGTGCGAGCAAGACTCGGTCTTCACGTGCTGTTGGCATCCAAGCAACAAAGTCTTCTGATGCGCGCGCCCAGTACGCACGACGCTCGCTTTCCATGACGAGCCCAACGGGCGTGCCATCCGCAAGAAGTCGCGGAACGTTGACCATTGATTCGAGCGCTGGTGACAGGGGGGACGCACTGATGTCGGCGGTGAAGCCAGCTATGGCAGCCGTTCGCCGATAAGCCATGAGGTTTGAAATGGCCAGGCTTTCAGGGTGCGCAAAGTTTGGAGTGAAAGCAACAAATATCGAGGAAGGCTGGGTCGATGCGGATGGCGCATCATTGAGACCGGGATACGAAGGACCTGCAGCCACCACCAGCGAGGCCGCAGGCGTTGCGCCCGTGCCTTGCCAGGCAGATTCAAAGTCGCGCGACAAGGCATCGCAACTTCCGCCGTCCCCATAGAGCGATGCCTTCCAGCCAGAGTCTTGCAGCTTTCGTCGTGCGGATGCCATTGGCCACGCATAAGCAGTGCCGCTTGCGCTGAGTACAGCAGTGCCAGTGTTGCCTTGGCTGATTCGATCATGGTCGAGCGTGGCTTGTGCGGCAACTGACACCATCTTGGTGTCATCAAACGGCAGTCGCCCAACGGTTCGAAGTGCGGGCTGCGATAGTGCCTCCTTCCAGCCAGACACCGGATCGGTTGCATTGCTGACTTCAAGATTGGTGGTCAGCAGCCAATCGGTGGAGATTGCCTGCTTGACACCCTCAAAGTGCCATGGACCCATTGAGAGCAGCTCGGGAGAACCAATCAGTAGCAATTGATCGGTGGTTGCACCCGCCGATGTCGGTGCGGCGGCGGATGCTCGCGTGAGCCGAGCGCGAACGGAGGCAAGCCGTGATTCAGCTGTACCCTCTGCAGGATCAAACTCAATCACCTCAACGTTGAATCGCGTGGCACGCGCAGCGATGAGCGCCTTCACTTCAGGCAACTCGCGCACGCCCTTTGGTGCCACCAATGTCCACTGTGTGGGCGTTGAGGTGCGTGTCAATTCGGCACTTGGAGCGGATACCGAGCAGCCTCCAAGGAGCGCAACCTGCGCACATAGCCCTGCAAGCACCAGCAATTGAGCAGTTTGACGCTGCAAATTAGGAGTCCGTCCCAATCTGCGCATCAAGCCAAGCTGGCACGGCATCGATAGCGAGTTTCTCTTGTTGCTGGGTATCGCGATGGCGCACTGTGACGGTCTGTGCCGTGAGCGACTCGCTGTCGATGGTGATGCAGAACGGAGTTCCTGCTTCGTCCATGCGCGCGTAGCGCTTGCCGATCGATTGTTTCTCGTCGAACTCCACGACATGCTTCTTGCGCAGCGTGCGGAAGAGCTTCTCGCCGATCTCTGGCATGCCATCTTTGTTGACCAGCGGGAAGATGCCTGCCTTCACTGGCGCCATGCGCGGATTGAATTTCATGAACACGCCACTTGGGCGGCTCGGATCCGGCGTGTACGCCTCGCAGAGCAGGGCGAGCGTTCCGCGGTCAGCACCTGCCGATGGCTCGATGACGTGCGGGAAGTAGCGCTCGTTGCGCGCTTGGTCAAAGTGCTTTGCCTTGTCGTTCTTGCCACTCGCGGTGGCGTGCGCGCGCAAGTCGAAATCGGATCGATGCGCAACGCCTTCCAACTCGCCGTAGCCGGGAGCTGTGAACGGGAACCGGTATTCAATGTCACTGGTGCCAGCGCCTTCCTTTGCATAGTGCGCCAGTTCATCGCGGTCGTGCTCGCGCAGTTGCAGGTTGGCACTGGTGAGACCAATCGACTGCCACCAGCTGAAGCGCCAGTCGCGCCACCAGGCGTACCACGTGGCGGCCTCGCTTGGATGAATGAAGAACTCAATCTCCATTTGTTCAAATTCCCGGCTTCGGAACGTGAAATTGCGCGGCGTGACTTCGTTGCGGAATGCCTTGCCGATCTGCGCAATACCGAACGGAATCTTGACTCGCGTGGAGTCCATCACGTTCTGGAAGTTGACGAAGATGCCCTGTGCTGTCTCAGGGCGGAGATAGGAATAATTTCCTGGATCTTCAACTGCGCCAACAAGCGTCTTGAACATCAAGTTGAACTGCCGCGGCTCAGTGAGCGTTCCAACTTCGGTGGCATCGGGACCAACGATGCGCGCGCGTTCCTCAGCAGCAATGCTCGGATAGGGCCGCAGGATGTGTCGCTCGACATCAAGTGTTTCGCGCTTCTCATACTTGCAGATTCCCTTGATTGCCTTGGCGCGTGCGGCGTCGTCACCTTCGACGAATGCCCAGAGACGAGCGCCAGCTTCAACAGCGCCGAGCACCACCAAGTGATCTGCGCGATAGCGCTGCTTGGTCTCACGGCAATCCACCATGGGGTCACTAAAGCCACCAACGTGACCGGATGCTTCCCAGACCTTGGGGTTCATGATGATCGTGCAGTCGAGGCCAACAATGTCGATCGCCTCGCCGTGCGGACCGATGAGTTCGCGTTGCACAACATCTTGCCACCATGCGTTCTTGAGGTTGCGCTTCAATTCCGTGCCGAGCGGTCCGTAATCCCAGAAGCCATTGATGCCCCCATAGATTTCGCTTGACTGGAACACGAAGCCGCGGCGCCGGCACAGAGCAACGATTTGCTCCATGGTCTTGGCAGGAACTTCGGGCGCGGGAGAATTGGCAGCGGGGGAGTCAGACATGGGGCGCCCATTGTAGGAAGTACCCGCCTTGTCCGGACTACCATCGACGAACCATGGCAGTACGAAAGACAACGAAAAAACGCGCAGCTTCGGTCCACGCACGACGCCGACCGATCACTCCGGAGGATTTACTCTGCCTTGTAGGTGTCGGCGATACGCAGATGTCACCTGATGGCATGAGCGTGCTGTTCCAGCGCAAAGTGGTCAGTGCGCGCAATTCCTATGAGACGTCAATTTGGGTTGCTGACGCCGAGGCAAAGCATGCGCCCCGCGCCATCACCAAGGGTCCCAAAGATGCGCTCGCGCGTTGGAGCCCAGATGGAACAAAGATTGCGTTCATTCGTAACGACGCTGCGCTTGCACCCCG
>JBIKQN010000178.1:0-4435 GCA_044349615.1 Phycisphaerales bacterium | reverse complement strand
GTGCGCGAGGGGGGAATTCACTTGGAGCCTCCTTCGTTGCTAGCAGCGTTAGCGCTCGCGACGGCCTTACGCGGTACGCGTGCAGCAAACTCATTCACTGCAGCAGCGATCTCCTTGGGATCGGCGCCCAGCTCAAATCGTTTGAAGATCCGTCCGCCTGGGCCAACAAGGCACGTGTCGGTGGAGTGTCGAACGGAGTAAGAGCCATCGGCTCGCTTCGGCTGTGGCTCGTACGCAGCACCGAAGGTGCGCGAAGTACGCACGATGGTGTCTGGATCACCGGTGAGTGCAATCAGTGGAACTGGCGCCTTGGCCACATAGTCCTTGAGCTTTGCGCCCTCGTCTCGCGAAGGATCGACGCTGACGAAGACGTACCGCAACTCTGGCGCCTTCGCCTCGGATTTCAGGATGTCGGCCACGGCTGAATAGGTGGCCATATTGCGTGGGCACGCTCCAGTGCATTCGGTATAGCCAAAGCACAGGAGTGCCAATCCGTCAGAGAGTTGATCGTCGGTGAACGGCACACCTTGCGCGTCGCGGAGGGCAAATGGACCTCCGATAGCGTTGGTATCCGCAGCTTTCAGGGGCAAATGTGCATCTTCAGGCTCTGGGCCATAGCCGTCGCCCGGGCGTACGGGTGGCATTGGCTTGCTTGGGTCATAGACGCGGATCTTCTGCATCATTCCACCATCCTCATGACAAAGAATGTGGCAGTGGAAGACAAAGTCACCAACAACGCATGGCCGAGTGAATGGAATCATGATTTCCACTTCACCTCGGACGGGCATAGAGAAGGTATCGCGATGAATATTGAACGGCTGCGGAACACCGTTGACTTTCAGGATCTGGAAATCGAGTTGGTGGATGTGGAAGACGTGCAGCTCGTCTGAAGAGTTGCGCACAATCCACTTCTCGTTATCGCCGTACTTCACCAGTTGATCAATGCGTGTTCCATCGAAATAGCGATTATTGATTCGGAAGTCGTTGGGAGTTTCGCTGAACACGATGGTGCGTTCCACATCAGCCTTCACCTTGCTGAGGTCATCAAGCGGGCAAGGGCCGATAGGCGTCTGCGGCAGCGAGATGGGGTTTGCCACAGGGTCGCCAACGCACACCATGCTGAGCAGATTCTCAGCGGCATATCCGTCACCATTAGGTCCGGTACGAATCTCAGAGGTGTGCAACTTGTACCGACCGGGTTTGTCGAAGTGCACCATGATCTCAACCCGTGCTCCAGCGGGTAATGGCCAGCGAGTAGCTTCAAACATCTTCACGGTGGGATTTCCATCCACACCCATGACCCAGAATTTCTCACCGCCGAAGTCCAGGTTGTAGTAGATGTTGGTGGACTGATTTGCGATCCGCAAGAACTGCACTTCGCCAGGCTTGATCTCAATATCAGGGAATTTTTGGTCGTTGACGATGCGGTAGGTGGGCCACGATGTCTGGATCCCGAGCACTACTTCGCCACTCAAGCCCTTTTGATAGTCGTGAAGGACAACAATATGTTCCTTGACATCCTTGAGCGCTGGGTAGCGGTCAAGCGCACCTTCCACAATGATCGTTCCAGTAACGCCCTGCATTACTTGACGCTGGCTTGTCTGGTGGGAATGTGCGTGGTACCAGTAGATGCCGGGTTGTTGATACTCCGGGATCTTGATGCGATAGGTGTATTCATGACCAATCGGGATGATCGTGAACACGCTGTCGCCATAATCGTCCGGCGAGACTTGCATCCCGTGGAAGTGGATGTTGGTGTTGTATTCGCCGTCATTGATGACATTGAGTTCAAGCGTCTCACCGGCGCGGAATCGAAGAGTTGGTCCGGTGTAGCGACCGTTGAAGCATGAAGTGATGAGCGTCTGATCGCCTGCCTGGACTTCCTGCTTACGGATATGCACTGTTGCCTTGCACACGCCGTTCTCGCTGCGAACCACTGCAGGGCTCTGCAGAAGCGGTCGCGGATTTTCCGGATCCGATCCAAACCATGAAAGACCGAACATCTCTTTGTCCTTCGCAGTGACCGTGCGGTCATCTGCAACAGTGGTAGCGGCTTGCGCTGTCTGTGCTGGGGAAGCAGTGGATGGCACCTGCGCTGTGGCTGTGCTTAGGAAAGTGGTTGTGACGGCAAGTACCGCGGCGGATAGGAGGGTTGAGTATTTCATGTGGTCAGTTGTGTGCGGGCGTCCTGGGAGGTACCGGTTAGTCCGAGCAGGGAGCGTACTCCGGATCAAATCCGTGTAATCGGGATTGAGGGTCGCTAGACGGTGATCCGTTCATACACTTCTTCCCATGACGTCTCCCGAGGTACACCAAAAATTAGTTGATCTTTCCGGTGTTCCAGATAATGTGGTCCCCCGGCCGCGGCTGCCGCGTGCAACCGTGCTTGCGGTGTTGGTAGCCGCCCTTGGCTACTTTGTTGACCTATTTGATCTGGTGCTTTTCTCCATCGTCCGTATCCCAAGCCTCAAGGCACTAGGCATCACAGATCCCGAGCAACTGACACTCGTAGGCAAGCGATTACTAGATATTCAGTTGGTGGGAATGCTTCTTGGCGGCATTGCATTTGGAATGCTTGGTGACCGGCTCGGCCGGATCAAGGTTCTCTTTGGTTCCATCCTTCTCTATTCCGTAGCAAACATACTGAACGCATTCGTTACTGACGTTTGGCAGTACGAAGTGCTTCGATTCATTGCTGGATTTGGCCTTGCAGGTGAACTTGGTGCGGGTATCACCCTTGTGGCAGAGTTGCTGCCAACTGCTAAGCGTGGAATTGGAACAACGATTGTTGCAACGGTTGGACTATCGGGCGCGGTAGCTGCAGGAATTGTTGGCACATACATTGAGTGGAAGTGGTGCTATCTCATTGGTGGCATCATGGGACTTGCATTGCTTGCGCTACGTGTTGGTGTTGTAGAGAGTGGACTATTTCGCAATACAGAAAACCAGAATGTCTCACGAGGCAATCCGTTCCAATTGCTTTGGCCGCCGCGCCGCTTCCTGCGCTTTGCGTCAGTGATTCTCTCAGCCATGCCCATTTGGTTTGTGGGCGGTGTGATGTTTATATTTGCACCAGAAATTGGCAAAGCGATGGGTATTGTCGAGCCCATCATGCCGGCGAAAGTGATCTTCTGGGCATACGTTGGAGTGGTTGTGGGTGATGTGGCGAGTGGTGCTGTTTCGCAATGGCTTAAGAGTCGCACCCGCACCATTCTCTTGTTCCTTGCATTTCTGGCGGCGTCCATTGCGCTGTTCTTTGCAATTGCCCCGCAAAGTGACCGCGCCTTCTATTGGATGATGTGCTTGGTTGGCGCATCCACCGGCTACTGGGCAATCTTTGTCACAACCGCTAGCGAACAGTTTGGCACGAACCTTCGGGCAACAGCAGCGACGAGTGCACCGAATTTCGTACGGGCCATGGCCGTCCCAATCACATCAATCTGGCTGGCAATGAAGCCCGGTATGGGTGCCGTTCAGGCCACCCTTACCTTAGGAATCTGCTGTGTGGCCGTGGGAATAGTGGCTGCACTTGCACTTGATGAAACATTTCATCGCGATCTTGACTATCTAGAA
Organism: Phycisphaerales bacterium; assembly: GCA_044349615.1. Lineage (GTDB taxonomy): Bacteria > Planctomycetota > Phycisphaerae > Phycisphaerales > SM1A02 > UBA966. The sequence continues at coordinate 862 of JBIKQN010000178.1, read as the reverse complement.
AAATAGGCGGTGATTTGCCGGGGTAAAGTGATGGTGTCATGAACCACACATTCGCTGATCGAATCGCCCTGCAGAATCGCCTGTTTACTGAACTCTCCCGGATGTTCGGTCTAGAGGTGCCTTTGTATGACCGCGCGTTGCTTGTGAATCGCGCTGCCAATGAGACGGTGTGCGAGGTGCTCGCAAAGTTGCACCGCGGCTTTCATATGTCGGCGCAGCAATTGGAGCGAACGAGCGGCGAGCGGCACGGAGCGATCCGTATTGGCAGGCCGGATGAATATCGATGGGTGACGCGCTTCTTCGGTGCCTTCGGGATGGAGCCGCACAATTTCTATGACATGACGGCCATTGGGGCGAAGAGCCAACCGATCATTGCCACAGCATTTCGCTCGGTGTTACGTCCAGAGCATCGGGTGTTCACATCGCTCTTGATGACGGATTACTTTGATCCAACCACGCGTGCACGCATTGAGGCGCTCTTGGCGAAGCGATCTGTCTTCTCTGATCGTGCTAAGCAACTGATTGAGAAGCATGAACAGCAGGGTGGTCTTTCTGCCGATGACGGAGAAGCACTCGTCCGCGAGGGTGTTGAGCGCATCTTCAAGTGGACCGGTGCTGCACGCGACATTGGCCTTTACAAGGAACTGTGCGATGCTGGCTTCAAGATTGCCGCAGATATCGCGTGCTTCCAGAACCACCACCTGAATCACTTGACGCCGAACACGCTCCTCATGGACCTCTACACGGCGTCCATGAAGTATTGCCTTGGCGAGTTGGACGAGGCTGCCTTCCGCCTTCGCGCCACTCTTGCGCTCACACGGCTTGGGGTAGTTGCGGACCGCGATTGGCTGCGCCTTCACTT
>JBIKQN010000177.1:0-4440 GCA_044349615.1 Phycisphaerales bacterium | reverse complement strand
TTCCCAGGCCGTGGTCGGGGCGGACTTGATCATCGTTGCCCTACCCGATGAGGTGCATGCCGAGGTGTGGACGAGCGCCATTGAGCCTCATGTGATGCGCGGGCAGACGGTCGGGTTCATTCACGGATCGAGCGTGCACTTTGGTCTGATCCAGATTCCGAAGGGCGTGGGCGCAGTTCTCGTGGCGCCAAAGGGGCCCGGAGCAACACTTCGCGATCGATTCGTTCACGGACAAGGAATTCCGGCACTACTTGCCGTTGCCCAAGAGCGCGACGGAGCGACGAGCGAGCCAACATCACATGCACTGGCACGAGCATGGGCAGCGGGCCTCGGATGCGCACGCGCGGGGATCGTGCGAACCACCTTTGGAGACGAAGCAGAGACAGACCTCTTTGGCGAGCAGGCCGTGCTTTGCGGCGGAATGATGGGCTTGGCGCAAGCGGCCTATGAAACCTTGGTCGAAGCCGGGTATCCACCACTCTTGGCGTACATGGAGTGCGTGCATGAGATCAAGCAAGTTGCTGATCTGTTGTACGCGCGCGGTCCAGCCGGCATGCGCGCTGCTATCAGCAACACCGCTGAGTTTGGCGCATACAGCGCAGCACCGCGCATAGTCGATGATGCCACCAAGGAAGCCATGCGAACACTGCTGAAAGAAATCAAGGATGGCACCTTCAGCCACCGTATGCAAGCCGACCACAATGCCGGGGCGCCATGGTTCCGCGCGCAACGCGCCCTTGCCAATGCACACCCGATGGAGCAGTCGAGCGCGGATGTACGCGCGTTGATGCCCTGGCTAGCGGCGGAGACAGACTCATGACACCATTCGATGCATGGATTCTTGGCATGGTGGAGGGCATCACTGAATACCTTCCGGTTTCAAGTACTGGACACCTCATCATTACTTCTTGGCTGCTTGGTCTTGATAAGACTGCAGCGCAGCGAGATGCTGTGGCGGACTTTGAGATCATCATCCAAGGCGGTGCGATTCTGGCGGTTGTTGGCTTGTACCGCGCGCGTATTGGGCAGATGTTGCGCGGTATCGCATCAAAGGTTGGAGTGCATGGACTAGGCCCAGCCGATCGCATCACCGCCGGCTGGACGATCGCACGCAATGTGGTGATTGCATTCATGCCGGCGGCTGCCATCGGATTCCTCGCAAAGGACACGGTGAAGGCAAACCTCTTCAACCCTGCTTCAGTGATCGGCGCGCTGGTCGTGGGCGGCATCGTTATGTTGGCCATAGCACCGTGGCAGGCGCGCCGACTTGCATCCGAGCGCGATGCCGCACTGCGCGCCGCTACGACTGCGGCGGTCACTGGCAGTAACGCTGACTTCACGGGCGCTGCGCTATCGCGCATGAACGCCATGCAAGCACTGTTCATCGGACTCTTTCAGTGCTTAGCGCTCTGGCCTGGAACCAGCCGATCATTCGTCACGATCCTTGCCGGGCTCTTGGTTGGTCTTGGAGGTGTTGCTGCCGCGGAATTCAGTTTCCTGCTGGGACTGCTCACACTGACGGCCGCTAGCAGTTACAGCGCGATGAAGATCGTCAAGGCACACCAAACCGCGGAGTTTCTTGAGCAAATCGGCGGCTGGCTACCACTGGTATGCGGGTTACTGGTGGCATGGGCAAGTGCAGCACTCGCCATTGACTTCTTGGTTCGGTACCTCGGGCGTCACACACTCGCGCTCTTTGGTTGGTGGAGGCTAGGAGTTGCTGGGATTGTGCTCGTGGTGGCGTGGCAGTTCGGGCTTACAATCACGCCGTGAATCAACTTCTGCTCTTTCTTCGTAGTCTCGCCATTGGGTTCGTGCTGTTTTTGGTGCTTGCGTTTTTCGCAGCCAAGTTCTTTGGCGGAACACTGTTTCGAGCCACTCCCCGCGTTGACTTTCCTGCAGTCACGCTCGGCGGCCATGCATTCTTCTTGAGTGTCAGCCGTGAGGAAGGCAAGTCTCCAGCATTCTGCCTTCGGCAAATGGATGCCACCGACGCAAGTGCAAGCGTTCTCCTGGTTCCACAGTCAGACCGCGAAGCAGATGCATGGATGTGGGCCGAAGTATTGCCACTTGAAGGAAGCGGACCACTCAAAGTGCGTTTCACACAGCGTGATGGACGCACCGGAAGTTGCGAAGTGAGCGCATCCGGAGCCGTCACCTTGATCAAGTAGTAGTTATGCAGCGAGTGTGTTGAATCCCATCATTTCGCTGCTCGGCGAACTGCTACTGAGCGGTCGCTCGTGATTCAATCAACCGATTGCGACAATCTTCAGAGGCCTTTGATTGCCGCCATGAATTGTGCTTCGTCCCAGACCGGGACTCCCAATTCCTGAGCCTTCGCAAGTTTGCTTCCCGCTCCTGGTCCGGCGATCACGATGTCCGTCTTCTTACTCACGCTGCCGACCACCTTCGCGCCGAGAGATTCGAGTTTCTCCATTGCTGCGCGTCGGTCCATCTGCTCGAGTTCTCCCGTGAGCACCACGGTCTTTCCTGCAAATGGTGAATCAGATGGCATATCACTGATGGGCGAATACAGTGGACTCGCCATACTGACATCCGCCAATCGGAGCTCTTGAATTGCTCGCTGCATGGGGGGTGAATGAAGTTCAGCATGAATGCTTGATGCGGTGATTTCACCGATATCAGGGATTTGCTTGAAGTCTTCAACACTTGCTGAGAGCATTGCATCAAGGTCTGGATAGACACGCGCAAATGACTTTGCACTGGCGGTTCCGAGGTGCGAAATACCAAGCGCATCCAAGAGCCGAGCTAGACCCCTGCCCTTTGCCTCCTTGGCACTCACATTGATTGAGTGTGCCGTCTTCTGACCGATCTTTCGAACAACCACCTTGCCCAACTTGGTGGTTGACTCCGATGACAGAGCCGCAACCTTTGCTTCATCGAGATTGAAGACATCCGCAAAGCTCTTTACAAGCCCGTTGCTGATCAGGGCATCGATGATCTTTTCTCCAAGACCATCAATATCCATTTGCCCACGGGCGACAAACCACTTGAGTCGCTCACTGAATTGCGCCGGGCAAGCTGCATTCGTGCAGTAAATCTTGGGGCCTTCCTTCGTTACAGCCTCTCCACAACTTGGACATTTCGTAGGAGCTTCCACAGGATGAGCGTGCGGATGACGCTTAGAAAGGTCTACCTCTACAACCTGCGGAATGATCTCGCCGGCTTTCTCAACAATGACGGTGTCACCAATACGAATGTCTTTTCGGTGGATTTCTTCAATGTTGTGAAGCGAGGCATGCTGCACCTTGCTTCCGGCGATGATCACCGGTTCCATGGAAGCCCGTGGCGTGAGGGTGCCGCCCTTGCCGACTTGCCAATCAATGCGAGTAAGCACCGTGGGCTTCTTTTCAGCGGGATATTTGAAAGCAACGGCCCATCGTGGCGACTTGGCCGTCACGCCAAGTTCACGTTGATCAGCGAACGCGTCAACCTTGACAACCATTCCGTCAACAGCGTATTGAAGTTCCGCGCGCATGTTTGCAAAGCGTTCCACCTCAGCAATGCACTGCTCTGCGGACGTGCAGCGCACGGCGATGCCCGAGACCGGAACACCGAACTCGCGCAGGGCAAGAAGAAAGTCGTGATAGGTGTTTACTGCATGTCCACGCAGCGTAATGTGCTCCACGTGACCCACTCCGTGCGCGAGAAAGCTGAGGCCACGAGCACGAACAACCGCGGGGTCAAGGCTCTTCAGTGTGCCAGCCGTTGAGTTGCGCGCATTCATGAACTCCGGCTCACCAGCATTGCGTCGCTCTTCATTGAGGCGTTCGAAACTGGACACTGGCATGAATATCTCGCCACGAACTTCAAGCACTGGCGGCATGGGGGTATGTGCTGGCGGCTGAAGAACCAGGGGAACGGATGCAATGGCACGAACATTGTGCGTCACAAGATCACCAGTCGTTCCATCTCCGCGCGTCGCAGCTTCCGTGAGTTGACCTTGTTCGTAGCGGAGGCTGATGGCAACGCCATCAATCTTTGGATCTGCAACAGCGGCAAAGGGTCGACCAAGCGTTCGCTCACAGCGCTCCCACCACGCTCGCAAGTCCGCAAGCGAGTAGGTGTTGTCCACAGACATCATTGGCACACGATGCTTTACCTGCGCAAATCCGGTGGCGACCTCGCCGCCAACGCGTTGCGTTGGACTGTTGGGGTCTGCCAGCAGTGGATGCTTCGCTTCAAGTTCAGCAAGTTCGGACAAGAGGGCGTCAAACTCTGAGTCGCTCATGAACGGCGCAGCATCGACGTAGTACGCGCGGTTCGCTCGGTGGAGGAGTACGCGGAGTTCGGCGATTCGAGCGATGGGATCAGAAGCCTTGGCGGGCATACGTGGATCGTAAATCAATCACAGATTGCAAACCAACCCTCCACCATAAATAGGTGCCGTCCACCCCTGTCCCCATTTTCTGCGGGGAG